>JBIIDW010000002.1:0-16623 GCA_044238215.1 Steroidobacteraceae bacterium | reverse complement strand
TTCGCCATCTCTGGAAACACTCTCTGAAAACGAACACTGACCACCCCCGACCGGACCCGGGACTGGTAGCGAGGAAATCCGAGAGTGCTACCGAGTCGTCGGGAGGCCAAGGGCCACCTGATCGTAGACGATTCGGCGATGCAGACCTGCGCCTTGGGGCGCTGTGCGGTGCAGACGGAAGGGCAACGATCACGGGCGAGGTTACCACAAAAGCGCCCGATGCAACCAAATTTCTAATGACCGGCAGCCGGCCGCCTATCCGGCCGGTCGCCCCGCCCCCGAACCCTGCGTTCCGGACTCTCCGGAGGAGGTCAGCCAGCGGGCGATGCGCGGAGCGAACCACCTCTCGACATCGTCGACCAGCGTGAAGACGGCAGGAACGATGACGAGCGTCAGCACGGTCGAGGTGATCAGCCCGCCGATCACCGCGATGCCCATGGACGCACGAAAGCCCCCGCCCTCGGTGCTGAGGGCAATGGGCACCATGCCAGCCACCATGGCAACGGTGGTCATGACGATGGGGCGCGCGCGCTTGTGCCCCGCCTCGATCAGCGCCTCGATGCGATCCTTGCCGCTGCGCATCTCCTCGATCGCGAAGTCGACCAGCAGGATCGAGTTCTTGCCGACGATGCCCATCAGCATCAGGAATCCGATGACGACAGGGAGCGAGAAAGGCTTACCCACCAGCATCAGCGCCAGGACGGCGCCTCCCACCGACAGCGGAAGCGCCGACAGGATGGTGATCGGCTGGAACACCCGGGAGAACAGCAGAACGAGCACGGCGAACACCATCAGCACGCCGGCGACGATCGCCAGCAGGAAGTTGCCGAACAGCTCCTGCATGAACTCCGCCTGGCCGACCTGCACCAGCCGGACCCCGCTCGGGAGGTTCTTGAGCTCCGGCAGGGCGTAGACCTTGGCGAGCGCGGTGCCCAGCTCGACGCCGTTGAGATCGGAGTCGAGCACGATTCGACGGCTCTGGTTGTAGCGACGGATGATCGACGGCCCCTCGCCGAAGCCGATGTCGGCGACCGACTTCAGCGGCACGGTTCCGCCGGACGCGGTGCGAACCGGCAGGTTCTCCAGCGTCCCGATGTCACGGCGGGCGGACTCGAGCAGGCTGACGCGGATCGGGATCAGGCGGTCCTCGACCGAGAACTTCGCGGCGTTCTGCGGCAGGTCGCCGAGCGTGGCGATACGGATCGTCTGGCTGATCGCCGCGACCGACACGCCCAGTTCCGCGGCGACGTCGAGCCTCGGCCTGACCAGCACCTCCGGGCGCTGCAGGTCGCCGCTGATCCGCGGGTCGCGCAACTCCGGCAGCGCCCGCATGGCGTCGACGGCCCGGCGCGCAGCAGCGTCGAGCGCCACGGGATTCTCGCCAGTGAGATAGAGCTGGATCGGTCGCCCGCCCCCTGCCTCGCGGCCCTGGAAGGTCACCCGCGCGTCGGGAATGGCCGCGAGCAGCGGCTTCATGCGATCCTCCCACGCCTGCTGGCTCAGCCCTCGCTCCTTGCGCGGCTTCAGCGACACGTAGATCGTGGCGTTGCGGACGTCGTCGCCGCCGATGGACTCGATGATGTCCGTGACTTCCGGCTGCTGGCGCAGCAGCGCAGCGACCTGCGCGGACGCAAGCGCCGTCTGCTCCAGCCGCACGCCAGGAGGCAACTCGACGCTGACCTGGGAAGCCGAGAAATCCTGGGCAGGCAGGAAAGACTTCGGCACCGCGAAGAAGAGCCCGATCGAGCCGAGGAAGAACAGCGTGCCCGCCACGAGCGTGGCGCGACGGTGCTTGAGCGCCCAGCGAAGCACGTCGAGGTAGCCGGTCATCAGCGGGCCGTCGGCCCCGCGGATGTCGTCGTGGGGCTTCAGGAAGTGCGCCGCGATCACCGGAGTGATCAGCCGTGCGACCAGCAGCGAGAAGAACACGGCCGCCGCAACGGTTAGCCCGAACTGCTTGAAGTACTGGCCGGTGACACCGCCCATGAACCCGACCGGCAGGAACGTCGCGATGATCGTCGCGGAGGTGGCGACCACTGCGAGACCGATCTCGTCGGCAGCCTCGAGCGCGGCCTGGAACCCGGACTTTCCCATGCGCATGTGGCGCACGATGTTCTCGATCTCGACGATTGCGTCGTCCACGAGCACGCCTGCAACGAGCGACAGCGCCAGCAGGCTCATCCCGTTCAGCGTGAAGTCCATGGCGTACATGAACGCGAAGGTCGGGATCGCCGACAGCGGGATCGCCAGCGCGGAGATCGCCGTGGCACGCCAGTCGCGCAGGAAGACGAACACCACGAGCACCGCGAGGATGGATCCCTCGATCAGCGCGGTGAGGGCCGAGCGGTAGGACTCCCGCGTATTCTCGACCGTAGTGAAGACGCGCTTGATCGAGATGTCGGGCGACTCCGCCATCAGGCGCTTGATCTCGGCCTCGACCGCGTCCAGCGCCGCGACGTCGGAGGCGCCGCGCGCCTTGAACACGCCGAAGCTGGTGGATGCGCGGCCGTTGAGTCGCGAGAGGCTGCGCTGTTCCGCGACGGCGTCGCGGACCTCCGCGAGATCGCCCAGCCGGGCGGACAGGCCGCCCGGCAGCCGGATCTGCGTGCCGGCAAGCTCGAGCGCCGTGGCGGCGGAACCCAGCACGCGGATCGACTGCTCGCCGCCGCCGACCTGCGCGCGGCCACCCGGCGCGTTGAGGTTCAGCTGGCGCATCTGCTGGTTGACCTCCGCAGCGGTGATGCCGAGGGCCTGCATCCGCGCCGGGTCGAGCTCCACGCGAATCTCCCGGTCCACACCGCCCGCCCGCGACGCCTGTGCCACCCCGGGCAGCGCCAGCAGGCGCTTGCTGATGGCGTTGTCGACGTACCAGCTGAGCTGCTCCGGAGTGCGGGCCGTGGTCGAGACCGCATAGTAGGCGATGGCGCCGCCGTCGACGTCGAGGCGGTTCACCTGCGGCTCGTCCACGCCTTCGGGCAGGTCCGCGCGGATCTTGCTGACGGCGTCGCGAACGTCATTCAGGGCACGGTCGATGGGCGTGCCGATCTGGAACTCCACGGTGGTCGTGGAACTGCCCTCGCGGGCGGCGGAGCTGATGTTGCGCACGTTGCTCACGCCGCGCACCGCGCCCTCCACCTTCTGCGTCACCTGGGTCTCGATCTCGGTCGGGGCCGCGCCAGGCTGCGGCACGGAGACGATGACGATGGGGAAAGTGACGTCGGGGTTCAGGTTGATCGGCAAGCGGACGAAGCTCACCACGCCCATGAACGTGAGCACGACGAACAGCACGATCGGCATGGTCGGATGCCGGATCGCCCATGCGGACATGTTCTTCATCGGGCAGCACCCGCCACGGCAACGGCCTCCGGCTGCCCGGCCACGCGCACCGCCTCGCCCGCGCGCAGGTATGGGCCTGCCGTGGAGATGACCCGTTCGCCGCCGGACAGGCCTGCGGCGATGATCAGGCCCTCGGCCCGCGAGCCGGCGACGATCACGTCGCGGCGGACGACCTTGCCGGCGGCATCGACGTGGAACACGTAGTTGCCGCGACCGTCGGTCATGACCGCCGTCTGCGGCAGCAGCGGCCGCCGACCCACGCCGATCGCGACTTCCGCGCGCGCGAATGCGCCGGGACGCAGGTCGCGATGGGCCGGCAGGTCTAGGCGCACGGACCCCAGCCGCGTCTGCGGCTCGATGACCGCGCCGATCAGCCGGACCCGCCCTTCGAACGTCTGGTCGACGCCCGTGACCCGCACCTTGGCGGCCTGGCCCTGCGCAAGCCTCGGCAGGTCGGCCTCGGAGACCTTGCCGCGCATCTCGATGGCCCCTTCGCGACCCAGCCGGAACAGCGGCGCGCCGCCCGGGCCCGCAAGCTGACCGACTTCGGCGGTCCGGGTCAGCACGACGCCATCGAAGGGCGCGCGCACCTCGGTGCGCCGCAACCGGGCCCGGGCTTCGCTGAGCTGCGCGCCGACGACCTTGACCTTGGCCCCTGCCGCCACCGCCGCGGCTTCGCGGCGCTCGATCTCCTGCGCTGCCAGGGCACCCGACGCCGCCACGGCGCGCGCGCGGCGCGCGTCGGCCTCGGCGAGCGCGGCATTGGCCTTCGACTCCTCGAGCGAGGCCTCGAGGCTCGCGACCTGCGGCGCGACGAGCGAGGTGTCGAGACGCGCCAGCACCTGGCCCTGCCGAACCCGGTCTCCCGCCTCGACGAACAACGCAGCGACGCGACCGCCCTCGCCTTCGGCGCTGATCGCTGCCTCGTCACGGGCCGCGATCTCGCCGGTGAAACTGACCAGGTCGGCAAGATCCTCGACCTGCGCAGTCACCACCGACACCAGCGGGACCGCGGACACGGCCGCATCCGGCGCGGAAGCCAGGCGCGCGCGCAGCAGGCCGATCAGCGAGAGCATCAGCAGGATGCCCACGGTCCAGAGCACCGGAGCGGGAATGGATGACAGCCGCGCCGCAACACCGGCACGGTTTGAATCGACGTCTGACATGGGGATCACTCTCGACGAGGGAGGCTGGAACGCCGGCCCTCTTATATTAGTGTTTTATATCACCGCAACACTGGTCAATGCAAGCACTTTGCCCGAGGGCCAGGACTGAGACCCCGCAGTGCGGCGTCAGTTTCGCGGCTGCGGGACCGGAACCCTCTCGCCCGGCAGGCGGACGATTCCGCGAATGATCGCGTTGGGCAGGAAGGCGTTGTCCCACTCCTTGCCCTCGGCACGCGGCGGCGGGCCACCGACGCGAAGCACGACGAGCTGCTGCGACGGAACCATGTAGACGACCTGGTTCGAATTGCCGTCGAACAGCGCCAGGTCCCCTGCCAGATAGGGCTCCGAGTGCAGCACGCGCAGCGACTCGCGGTCCCGGGCCGGATTCGCAAAGCCCCGACGCGCCACATAGGGGCCTGCCACGTAGATCCCCAGCCCATAGTAGGGATTCTGCGGCGTGCCGGTGGTCATGTCCCGCACGTAGCCTTCCGGCAGAAGGCGCCTGCCGTCCCACACGCCGTCCTGCAGCACCAGCACCCCGAGGCGGAGCCACGCCTCCGGCGGCAGCATCATGCAGCAGCCCGAATGTGCCAGACCGCCGGGACGGTTGATCCAGACCTCGCCGCCGGGCGCGCCGATCGGTCGGAGTACCTCGGTCGAGACGAACTCCGCGTAGCGCCGGCCGGTTGCCCGCTCGATCAGCAGTGCGACCAGTTCGGACGTGGCGTTGTTGTACTCGTAGCGCGTTCCCGGCTCGTCGACGATCGGGTAGTCATGGAGGATCACCTGCTCGTGACGCGGATGCAGGTAGGCACGGTTGAGGATGTCCTCCGCCGTCAGGGCGAGTCCCTGCGGCAGCAGGCCCGAGCGCATGTCGAGAAGATGCCGCACCAGCACTCGCGAACGCCGCGGGTCCTGGCGCCACTCCTGCAGGAAATCCGCAGCCGGCTGGTCGAGGGAGCGAATCGCGCCGAGCGCGATCGCGCGCCCGACCACGACGGCGGTCATGGGCTTCGCCAGCGAGCGCGACGGAAACGTCGACGCTGGCACCGCTCCACCGAAGTACTCGGCCTGCTGGAGCCGCCCCCTGTGCCAGACCAGCAGCGCGATCGAGTTGTTGCGGGCCGCATAGTCGCGGGCCTCGCCCAGCGCGGCCTCGGAGATGCTGCGCTCGCGCGCCGGCGCCACGCCGAGCGGAGCCCACCCGGAGGCGCCCGGGATGGCCTCGAGGGGTTCGTAGGTCTCGAGGGCCAGGCCCCGGCGCGCGCCCTCCTGCCAACGTTCGAACCTGAGCCGGTAGACGGCTTCGTCCTCGGCCGAATAGGCGGGAGAAGCGGCGACCGCCGCCGCGGGCACGCCGGCAAGCGAGGCCAGCACGAAGCAGACAGCGGGTATCCTCATGGCGGCGCAGACTAAACGGCACGCCTCGCCGTCGCAACGGCGCCGATGCCTGCGCCGATGCCGACGCCGTATCGCCACTCGATTATCATGCGCGCCGGTGGCGAGGAGGCCTGCTTGAAGATCGCCAAACCCGTGCTTCTGGTGTCGACCCCCATCGGCGTGGCGTGGGGATTTGTCGAAGCGTGGAAGGTCCGCTGGTGGCTGGGCCTGCTGATGATGACCCTTGTCGGGGTAATCGGCGCCTTCGCCTGGCTGACCGTCAGGACGATACTGCGCGAGCGACGCGATCCAGGCTGACCCAGGAGTGCGCGGCGCCGTCGGCGCCCGCCGGCGGGACGAGCACGAGATCGCAGTCGACCTGCTGGAACAGCCCCTCCGCACGCGCCACGGCCGCGCCATCGCCCGCTCCGGACGACGGCACGAAAAGCGCATCGATGGCGCCAGCATCGGCGCCCTTTGCCAGCTCGATATCCGCACGGCAACCGCGGGCCACGGTCTCGGCGAGGTGCATCGCGGAACGGATCCAGGCTGCCGTGCTCGCGCAGTCTGCGGACGCCGAATCCACCGCGAATCGCGGCCGGGGCGCCCACGCGGCGCGCCTGGCCAGCCACAGCGGCACGGCGCAGCGGCGCATGAGCTCGCGCTCAGCCCCGGTCGCGCGCGCACGCCCGCTGGCCGCGGCTCCGGCGATCGAGCGCAGCACGAGGCAGGTGCGCCGCAATGCCATGCGTCCGGCTATTCCGTCCCACAGTGAGGTTCCGCCCGCCCAGCCGGTGGCGATGCGCACGTCATCCGCCGTGATCGAGCCGCGCAGCGCGTCGAGTATCCGGTGCGCGCTCGCCTCCGACGCAGCGGTCGCGGGCTCGGACTCGCACAGGAATACGTCGACCTGCGCACCGAGGTGCCGCGCAAGAATCACTGCTTTGCGCAGGGAGTCCTGGCTTTCGGATTCGCGCCCGACGACGACCAGCAATGACTGCGTAGCGCCGGACATCACGCTGCGGTGCCGGAGCCCCCCCGCGCGCAGCGGGCGCACAGGTCGGTGTAGGGGACCACCTCCAGGCGCTCGACCTGGATCTCGTCGCCACAGGCGGCGCAGGAGAGATAGGAGCCCTCGTCGATGCGCGCCAGCGCCCGGTTCAGCTGCGCGAGTTCCACCCGGGCAGCCTCGCCAAGGCCCCGCAGCACGTCGTCGTTCTCGCGCTGCACGACCTGCTCCTCGAAATCGGCGGACAGCGGCTCATCTTCGCGACGCAGGTCCGCGCCTGCGCGGGCGGCCCGCTGGGCGAGTTCGTCGCGACGGGCGAGCAGCCGCTGTCTGATGGAATCCGTCTGCACGATGGATGGGATCCTCTGCAAAAAGGGAGTGTGCGTTCACGCCCGCCGGGCGGCCGCTCCAGAAAAACAGCTTCGCACGCGGGAACGGATGCCACCATTGCGTCATCTACCTAACCGCGAGCCGGGAGCGCCCGGGCGACCGGATGCGTGTTAACATTATTCCGTTGCGCAGGGATCGACCGTTTACCGCATGACCGAGAACGGGATGGACACGGGCCGACCCCAGCAGGAGCTGCAGGCCCTGCTCGACGCGACCGTCGACGCGGTAGTGCTCATCGACCACCGCGGCCGGGTCGAGAGCTTCAACCGTTCCGGCGAGCGGCTCTTCGGCTACCGGGCGGACGAGGTCATCGGCCGGAACGTCAGCATGCTGATGACCGCCCCCGACGCCCAATCCCACGACGGGTACATGGCCCGCTACCAGAGCACGGGCGTCGCCCACATCATCGGCATCGGGCGCGAGGTCGACGCGCGGCGCAAGGACGGCAGCACCTTTCCGGCAATGCTGTCCGTGGGGCGCGTGCGAGGCACGGAGCCGCCCCGTTTCGTCGGGCTGCTGCATGACATCACCCTGCGCCGCGAGGCGATGGCGGCCATGCGCCGCGAACGCGACCGTGCCAGCCAGTACCTCGAGGTCGCGCAGGTCATCCTGCTGGCACTTTCGCTTGACGGCCGCATCCAGCTGATCAACCGCCGGGGTTGCGAAATGCTGGAGCGGCGCGAAGCCGACCTGATCGCACAGGACTGGTTCGCCGTCGCCGTTCCGGATGACCAGAGGGCTGACGTCTCGACACGAATCCGCGCCCTGCTCGACAAGCCGGCGGGCCGCGACGTCTATCTCGAGCAGGAGATCGTGACGGCCTCCGGCGCGCGGCGGCTGATCGCGTGGCGCTGCATCGCCCTGCACGACGAATCAGGCGCCGCCACCGGCTTCCTCTGTTCGGGCGACGACATCACGGTACGCCGCACGATCGAGCAGTCGATGGAGCGCACCCGCGTCCTGCTGAACGAAGCGCAGGAGATGGCCCGGCTCGGCAACTTCGAGCTCTACCAGCCACCGACGGCCGACGGGTTCTGGTCGCCGCAGATGTTCAGGATCTTCGGGCTCGACCCCGCGCACGGTGTGCCGAGCCAGGGCCGGGTGGCCGCGATGTTCCACCCGGAGGATGCACCGAAATATCTCGCGAACTGGCTCAAGGCGAGCAGCGAGACGGGTCAGCGCTCCGGCGACTACCGGATCGTGACCCCGTCCGGCGAGGTGCGGCACGTGCAGATCAAGTCGAGCACGACTCCTGCGCGCTGGAACCGCCTGCGCATCGCCGGCACCGTGCTCGACATCACGGATGCGAAACGCGCCGAGGAGGAAGCGCGCGGGGCCCAGCAGCGCATGACCCACGTCACGCGGCTCGCCACGATGGGCGAAATGGCGGCGGGCATCGCCCACGAACTCAACCAGCCACTGGCCGCCATCGCCAACTACGCCAGCGCCGCGACGCGCCTGAACGCTGCGCAGCCGGGCGGCGACCCGGACGTCAGCGATGCGCTCGTGCAGATCGCAGCACAGGCGCTCCGCGCCGGCGAGATCATCCGGCGGCTGCGCAGCCTCGTGCAGAACCGCGACACGCGGCGTGAGGAAACGGACATCAACGATCTCATACGTGAGGTCGTCGGCTTCTCGGCGAGCGACGCCCGGCTGCACGACGTGCAGATCGACTGCGCGCTCGCCCCGGACCTTGCCCCGCTGAGCATCGACCGCATCCAGATCCAGCAGGTCGTGCTGAACCTCGTGCGCAATGCCATCGAGGCGCTTGCGGATCGCCCGACGGACGCGCGTCGCATCACGGTACGCACCGAGGCGTACGCCGCGGACGGCGTGGCGATCCGCGTCGAGGACAACGGCCCCGGAGTCCCGCGGGAACTGGTCGGCCGGATTTTCGACCCGTTCTGCACCACCAAGGAATCGGGCACCGGCCTCGGCCTTGCGATCAGCCGGACGATCGCCGAAGCTCACCAGGGCAAACTCTCATATCAGGACGGGACCGAAGGCGGCGCCTGTTTCGTCCTTCGGCTGCCCGCCGCGACGACCAGGAGCGCTTGATGAACCGGAACACTTCCGTTTACGTGGTCGATGACGACGACGCGGTGCGAAGTTCGCTGCGACTTCTTCTGAAGTCGGTGGGCATCCCCGCGATCTCCTTCGGCGCCGCTCGCGACTTCCTGGCGGCCTACGATCCGGACGTCCCGGGCTGCCTCGTGCTCGACGTGCGGATGCCGGGCATGAGCGGCCTCGAGCTCCAGGAGGAACTCAACCGCCGCGGAGCGATCATCCCGGTGATCTTCATCACCGGCCACGGCGACATCCCGATGGCGGTCGAGGCCATGCAGCTCGGCGCCTTCGACTTTTTGCAGAAGCCGTTCCGCGACCAGGACCTGATCGATCGGGTGCAGCGCGCGCTCGCCGCAGACGCCCGCAACCGCGCGGCGCTCGACGAGGGGCACCAGATCGCCGAGCGCTACGAGTCATTGACCCCGAGGGAGCGCGAGGTGCTGGCGCTCGTCACGCAGGGCAAGGCCAACAAGGTCATGGCGGGCGACCTCGGCGTGAGCCAGCGCACCGTCGAGATCCATCGCGCGCGCGTGATGGAGAAGATGGGGGCGAATTCGCTCGCCCAGCTGGTCCGGATGATGATGAACCTGGAGCGCGCGCGGAAGCACTGACCGCGCCCCTCAGCGCGACGCGGCGCCGCTCCGCGCGATACGGCTGAGGTAATCCGCAACCGCGGCGAAGTCCCGCGGTCCGAGACCGGCCAGCAGCCGCCCGTGCGCGCCCTGCATGTTCGGGCGCTCGCCGGCCGCCGCCTCGCTCAGCTGGCGCAGGGTGTAGCCGGCATGCTGGCCCGCCAGACCAGGCAACATGCGCGCGGCGTCCGGGCGCGCGCCTTCGCCATGACAGCCCGCACAGCGCGCTCGATACAGCACGGCGCCATCGGCGAGCGCGGCGCCGTCACCCGTGCCGGCCGCCGTGGACGAGGTCAATTGCGCCACGTGCGCGGCGACGTCGGCGATGTCCTGCGGCGTCTCGAGGTGGCGCTCGTCGGCGAAGTGCTGCATGCGCAGGTCCCGCCGCCGCTCGCGCCGGAAGTCGACGAGCTGCTTCGCGATCACCTGCACGGGCTGCCCCGCGATCGCCGGCACCGTCCCGTCGGCGACGCCTCCACCGTCCGTGCCGTGGCAGGCAGCGCAGGTCTCGAAAAGCGCCGCCCCGCGCCGCGGATCGCCGCGGGCCTGCAGGGCGTCCATCAGTTCGGCGGGCGCGGCGGCATGCGCCGCACCGAGCCAGCCCGCCAGCAGCACCGCTGCCCATGCCTGCCTGCGATCCATGGAAGCCTCCGAATCAGGCCGACCTGCCCTTGCAACGGGACATTAGGGAATCCGGTGCCGGTACTCGCTGCGACTTGTACCTAGCGGGACACGGCGCCGCGACATCTACGTATTCCGGCGGGCCAGCGTCGCCGGGACCATCTCGCCGCCCGGGCTACAGCCTCAGGCGGGCCCGAAGGAACCCTGGAAAAACCACCCGCTGAGCCAACACGAAACCATGACCGCTTCCCAGTTCGGGCAGGCCGCCCAGACGACGGCCGGCACTCTCGCACCTCCGCTCTCCGGTGCCCGCGACGACGTCCGCGCCGTGGCGGAGGCCAGCTACAACGACCGGGTGGTTCGACAGTTCGCGCTGATGACGGTGGTCTGGGGCATCGTGGGAATGCTGGTCGGCGTGGTGATCGCCGCGCAGTTGCTGTTCCCCGCCCTGAACTTCGACGTCCCCTGGCTGACCTACAGCCGGATCCGGCCGCTGCACACGAACGCCGTGATCTTCGCCTTCGGCGGCTCGGCGATCTTTGCGACCTCGTACTACATCGTGCAGCGCACCTGCCACGCGCGGCTGTTCGGCGGACCGCTGGCCGAATTCACCTTCTGGGGCTGGCAGCTGGTGATCCTCCTCGCCGCCATCTCGCTGCCGCTGGGCTGGACCACGTCGAAGGAGTACGCGGAGCTCGAGTGGCCGATCGACATACTCATCGCCATCGTCTGGGTCGCGTATGGGGTCGTGTTCATCGGCACGCTCGTCAGGCGGCAGGTCGCGCACATCTACGTTGCGAACTGGTTCTTCGCCGCGTTCATCATCACCGTCGCGGTGCTGCACATCGTCAACAGTGCGGCCGTCCCCGTGACGCTCACGAAGAGCTACCCCGTCTACGCCGGCGTCGTCGACGCCATGGTGCAATGGTGGTACGGGCACAACGCGGTGGGGTTCTTCCTGACCGCGGCCTTCCTTGGAATGATGTACTACTTCGTGCCGAAGCAGGCGGGCAGGCCGATCTACTCGTACCGCCTGTCGATCGTGCACTTCTGGTCGCTGATCTCGATCTACATGTGGGCAGGGCCGCACCACCTGCACTACACCACCCTGCCCGACTGGGCACAGTCGATCGGCATGGTGTTCTCGCTGATGCTGCTCGCCCCCTCCTGGGGCGGCATGATCAACGGCATCATGACCCTCTCGGGCGCGTGGCACAAACTGCGCACCGACCCGATCCTGAAGTTCCTGATCGTCTCGCTGTCCTTCTACGGCATGTCGACCTTCGAGGGGCCGATGATGTCGATCAAGACGGTGAACGCGCTTTCGCACTACACCGACTGGACGATCGGCCACGTGCACTCCGGGGCCCTCGGCTGGGTCGCGATGGTTTCTGTCGGATCGCTCTACATCCTCGTCCCCCGGCTCTACGGCCAGACGCAGATGTGGAGCACGCGGCTCATCGACTGGCACTTCTGGACGACGACGATCGGCATCGTCCTCTACGTGGCTTCCATGTGGATAGCAGGGGTGATGCAGGGGCTCATGTGGCGGGCCACCAACGCGGACGGCACGCTGACCTACACCTTCGTCGAGTCTCTGAAGGCCACCTACCCCTACTACGCCGTACGCCTCGTCGGTGGCACGCTGGTTTTCCTCGGCATGTTCCTCATGGCGTGGAACGTCGCCAAGACCATCGGCCAGGGCAAGGCCATCCCCGTACCGGTACCACGTCCGGACCCGCACTGATCCGGCGGAGCGAACCAGCATGAAGCATGAAGTCATCGAGAAGAACGCGGGCCTCCTGTCGATACTCGTCGCCGTGGTCATCAGCGTCGGCGGCCTGGTGGAGATCGTGCCGCTGGCATTCTCCACGGAGAGCACCCGCCCCGCGCCCGGCGTGGAACCCTACACCGCACTGCAGCTCGAGGGGCGCGACGTCTATATCCGCGAGGGCTGCTACACCTGCCACTCGCAGATGATCCGCCCCCTGCGCGGCGAGGTCGAACGCTATGGACACTACTCCCTCGCCGGGGAGTCCGTGTACGACCATCCCTTCCAGTTCGGCTCGAAGCGCACCGGCCCCGACCTCGCCCGGGTCGGCGGGCGCTACACGGACGAGTGGCATCGCCTGCACCTGGTCAATCCTCGCGACCTCGTCCCCGAGTCCAACATGCCCGGATTCCCCTGGCTCGAGCGCAACGTGCTGGACGCGGAGCTGACTCCCTCGAAGATGCGGGCCCTGCGATCGGTCGGCGTGCCCTACACCGATACGCAGATCGCAAGCGCAACCGGCGAAGTGCAGGGCAAGACGGAGATGGAGGCGCTGATTGCCTACCTGCAGGGTCTCGGCGTGGCCTCCCGAGGCTGGAAGTGAGCCCATGAGCGAGGAAGCGCTGGGAATCATTCGCGGCCTGAGTACGGTATTCGCGATGCTGGCCTTCGTCGGTGTGGCGGCCTGGGCGTGGAGCCGCAGGCGCAGGGAGGACTTCGACCGCGCGGCCCGGTCCCCGCTCGAGGAAGACGTCGATTCCGGCAAGGACAGGCAGGCGCACGCGGCGGCCGAGCGCGCGCATTCGAGGCAACGCACATGATGAGCAGCGGTTGGAGTGTCTTCGTCGTCGTGCTGACCGTGCTCAACACGCTGGCTGCGGTGTGGCTGCTCGTGTGGATGCGCAAGCGTCGGGGCGAGTCGGATCGCACCAGCGACACGACCGGCCACGTCTGGGACGGCGACCTGCGTGAATACAACAACCCCCTGCCCCGCTGGTGGCTGTGGCTGTTCGTGATCACCGTCATCTTCGCGGTGGGCTACGCGATCCTGTACCCGACGCTGGGCAACACGCGGGGCGCCCTCGGCTGGACCGGTCATCGGCAATGGGCTGACATGCAGGCGGAGCAGGAACGGCTCACCCAGGCCATGCTCGCGCGATTCGCCGGCCAGAGCAGCGAGGAGCTCGCACGCGACCCCGCCGCGCTGGCCGTCGGCCGCAACCTGTTCGCCAACAACTGCGCGGCCTGCCACGGCTCGGACGGCGGCGGCGCCGTCGGTTTCCCCAGCCTGCGGGACGCAGACTGGCTGTGGGGCGGCAGCGCCGAGGCGATCGAGACGTCGATCCGCGACGGCCGCACCGGCATCATGGCGCCGTGGTCCGACGTCATCGGCGATCGCGGCGTCGATGACGCCGTCGCCTACGTCATGTCCTTGTCGGGTCGGAAGGCTGCGGCCGGTGACGCCGCAGCAGGCAAAGCGCAGTACGACACGCTGTGCATCGCCTGCCACGGTGCCGCCGGCACCGGGAATCCTGCGCTGGGCGCGCCGAACCTGACGGACCGCATCTGGCTGCACGGCGGCTCCGCCGACGCCATCCGCCGAACCATCGCTTCCGGGCGCAACGGCGTGATGCCCGCGCACGGGGAGAGATTCGGCGACACGCGCGTGAAACTCGCCGCGGCATACGTCATCAGCCTCGGGGGGGCGCGCGATGCTGGAGCGGGATCCGGCACCTGAGGGCAGCAGATCCGCCGACGCCGCTGCGATGGGCGCCGGCGGGAGGGTGGCGCTGACGGTCGCGTGGTGCTCGTTCCTGACGGCCTGCGTGTCGACGATGGCGTTCTTCGCGTTCGTCGATCCCGCACCAATGGCCTCGCTGCTCATGCCCGGCGCACACACGCCGAGTCGCACCGCCCTGTACAGCGTGGGCTTCTTCATCTTCTGGGCGGCGGGCGCCGCGTCCGCCGGGCTGTCGGCCTGGGTGCTGGCACCCGTCCGTAACGAACCGCCATGAGCGCCAGCGCCGAAGCCGACGACAGCGGCGATTCCTACTACGAGGCCCACCAGAAGGTCTATCCGCGGGAGGTCAGCGGACGCTTCGCACGCCTGAGGGTCTCCGCGGCCTGGGTGCTGCTCGGACTCTTCTACCTCGCCCCGTGGCTGCAGTGGAGCGGCAGGCAGGCCGTGCTCTTCGATCTTCCCGCGCGCAAGTTCCACATCCTCGGGCTGACCCTCTGGCCCCAGGACTTCATCTACCTCACCTGGCTGCTGGTGATCGCCGCCCTGAGCCTGTTCTTCTTCACCGCGATCGGCGGCCGGCTGTGGTGCGGCTACGCCTGCCCGCAGACGGTCTGGACCGAGGTTTTCCTGTGGATGGAGCGCGTGACGGAAGGCGACCGCAGCCAGCGGATCAAGCTCGACAAGGCGCCGTGGAGCATCGCGAAGCTCCGGCGCAAGGCGGCAAAGCAGTTTCTCTGGATCACATTCGCCGCCTGGACGGGGTTTACCTTCGTCGGCTTCTTCACGCCCGTGCGCGAACTCGCGGGCGCCGTGCTGCGCAGCGAACTCGGGCCCTGGGAGACGTTCTGGACGCTTTTCTACGGCGTCGCGACCTATGGCAATGCGGCATACCTGCGGGAGCAGGTCTGCAAGTACATGTGCCCGTACGCCCGTTTCCAGAGCGCAATGTTCGACCGCGACACGCTGGTCATCAGCTACGACGCGGAGCGTGGCGAGCCGCGCGGAGGCCGCCAACGCGGCGTCGACCCACGCAGCAGGGGCCTCGGTGACTGCACGGATTGCACGCTCTGCGTGCAGGCATGCCCGACCGGAATCGACATCCGCAAGGGACTGCAGTACGAGTGCATTGCCTGCGCAGCCTGCATCGATGCCTGCGACTCGGTGATGGATCGCATGGGCTACGCGCGCGGGCTGGTCCGCTATGCCACGCAGAACGGACTCGAGCACCAGCCCGTCCGCCTGCTGCGACCGCGGGTCATCGTCTACGCGACGCTGCTGGCGATCCTGACCGCAGGGTTAGCCGTCTCGCTGGCGCTGCGCAAGCCGGTGGCGCTCGATGCGATCCACGATCGAAACACGCTGTACCGCATGACGGAAACGGGCGAGATAGAGAACGTCTACCTGCTGAAGATCGTCAACAAGGACGACGCCCCGCATTGGTTCGACGTATCCGTCAGCCCATCGGATGAGCGGTATCCGTCGGACGGCGGATTCCGGATCAGAGCAGGCTCGGAGAGCTTCCTCGTCGGCGCCGGAGAGGTCTACAGCGCAGCGGTCGCGGTGCGCCGGCCCGCCTGGGACGACGACGCGCAGGAACACGAGGACCGGGACGTCGACGATCGCCGGACATCGGCAGGCATACGCTTCCGCATCGCAGCAGGTGACGACCCGCGCCTGACGGCCCATGCGGAGGCGCGGTTCTTCTCGCCAGAGACGAGGTGACGAGACTCATGCGCGACCCATCGCCACAACCTGCGCCACCGCCAGGCCCCAACCCGGCCCTGTGGGTCGTGGCCGGAGTTCTGGCGTTCACCGTGGTCGCCAGCTTCCTGCTGCTCTACGTCGCATTGCAGGGCCGCGAACCCGAACTGCCGGCCCACTACCGGTGGGAGGGACCGGGGCTCGACGCGGACCTCGAACGCGCGGACGCGGCTCGCCGCGCCGGCGCCCGAGTGACCCTCGACTTCTCCACCGGTGACGTGCTTCGCGTCCATGTTTCCTTCGCGGACCGTTCCCGGCTGCCGCCGGACGGGCTGGAGCTGCGCCTGACCCACGCCACCCTCCCCGCGCTGGACCGCAGCCTGCGCCTGACCCGGGACTCGACGCCCGACGGCTACGTCGCGCGCGTCGCCCCGCTGGCGCCGGGGCGCTGGCTCGTTCAGGTCGGCGACGATGCGCACTGGCAGTTGCGCGGGCGCCTCGAAGCACCCACGCGCGCGCCCGTGGAACTCGGGCAGTGAACCGGCCCCGCCAGCCGGCCCGGGTTGCTCGGCGATCCGGCGCGACGCTGGACGGTCACTGGACAAGCGTCGCGGAAGGCCGCGGACACGCAGTGTTCAACGCCCAGGGCATCCGCTGCGCCAACTGCGCCCGATCGATCCGCTCGACACTCGACGGGATCGACGGCGTCAAGTCCGTCGACGTCAACGTGGTCAATGGCAGGGTGTCCGTGACCTGGGACAGCGGGCTCACGTCGCTCGGAAGCATCCTCGGCGCGGTTGCATCCCTGG
>JBIIDW010000216.1:0-4790 GCA_044238215.1 Steroidobacteraceae bacterium | reverse complement strand
GAGCCGTCCGACTTCGTGAACCAGGGGTCGACGAGGTGCAGCGTCCGCGGTTCGTTGAGCGCCAGGATCCGTTCGGAGAAATCGCCGTCGAACACCCCCACCTCGATGACGACCCCGCCACGCGGCACGATGTCGAAGATGAAATCGCGCTTGGCGGCGCGGCGCGCCGTCGAAGAGAGCACGCGTTCGATCCAGCGTCTGCCCGGGAGCCCGGGTGCAGGTCGGTACATGGCAGCCTCGTCAGCGCACGATGGGGCCGGTATTGTCCTACGGCAGGGGGCGTCCGCGCACCGGTTTCCCGTCGAAGAGCCCCCGCGCAACGGAGCAGCCGACTTGTCCGCAACCGTACCGAGAGTCCTGTTCGTGCCCGTCAGCGGTCCGAGCGGCATGGGAGAATTTGCCCGCGCCCGCAGCATCGCCGACGCGCTGGTGGCCCGGTGGCCGCAGGTGCAGACGCACTTCGTGCTGCACCGCGACGCTCCCTATGCGCGGAATTTCCACCATCCGGCCACGCTGCTGCCGGCGTCGCCCACCCTGTGCACGGCGGAGGTGGTCGAGGCGATCCGCCGCGTGGAACCTCGCGTCGTATGCTTCGACAATGCCGGTCGCACCGGCGCGTTGCGCGCCGCGCGCGAAGCCGGTGCCCGGGTCGTCTACGTCAGTTCCCGCGGGCGCCAGCGCTACAAGGCGTTCCGGCTGCGATGGATGCGCCTGCTCGACGCCCACTGGATCTCGTACCCGGCCCTGGTGGCGGGCGAGCCCACGGCGCTCGAGCGCTTCAAGCTGCGCATGCTCGGGCGCCCCGAGCTGCGCTTCCTCGACGCCGTGCTGGCCGCACCCGACCCTGCGGCGGCGGATTCGCTGCTCGGCGGCCTCGGCGATCCTGACCTGCTGGTCGTGCCAGGGGGGGGCAGCCAGTTCCACGACTCCGGAATGACTCCTGCGCATTTCGCGCGCTGGGGCGAGGCGCTCGCGGCGCGCGGCCATCGCGTCGCCGTCGTCGCCGGCCCGGCGTTCTCGGCGGAGGTGCGCGAGGGGCCGTCGCTGTGCGTACTGCGCGGCGTCGGCGGAGCGGCGCTGATGGCGATGCTGCTGCGCGCACGGCTCGTGCTGGTCAACGGCGGCGATACGCTGCTGCAGGCTCTGGCGCTCGGGCGTCCCTGCGTCGCGGTGCCGATCGCCGGCGACCAGGCGCAGCGCATCGCGCGCTGCGCAGCGCTCGGCGGCGTGGTCGCGCCGGAAGTCGCGGCCGTCGAGGCCGCCTGCGGGTCGCTGCTCGCCGATCCCGTCGCGCGCCTCGCGCTGCAGCAGCGCGCGGGCGCGCTCGGCCTGCGCGACGCCATGCCGGGGATCGTCGCGACTATCGGTGGCTGGCTCGGACTGGATGGCGCGGCGCAGGGGCCCGCCGCCGGCTCCCGCTAGCGCGCCGCCGCCTGCGCCCGCGCCGCGACCAGCTCGCGATAGGCGTCGACCGTGCCGGCGACCACCGCCGGCAGGTGATAGGCGGCGAGGTCGTGGGTCAGCCGCGGCGGCGGCGTGGCGACGAACTCGCGCAGCGCCGTCGTCATCGCGGCGACGTCCTCGACCGGCACCAGCCTGCCGGGATACCTCGAGAGGATCTCCGAGGGGCCCTGCGTGCGCGTGGCGAGCACCGGCGTGCCGGCGTCCAGCGCCTCGAACAGCACGCGTCCCAGCGGTTCGCTGCGCGACGGGCTCACGAAAAGGTCGAAGGCCTGGTAGAAGTCCTTGGCGTCGGCGCGAAAGCCGAGGAACCGCACCGGCAGCCCGCGTGCGAGCGCCTCGAGTTCGGCGCGCTCGCGTCCCTCGCCGACCAGCACGAGGCGCGCCCCGGGCAGTGCCGCCTCCCTGAACGCCCTGATCAGCACGTCGAAGCCCTTGGAGCGCGCCAGCCGCCCGACGCCGCCGACGAGGAACTCGCCGGGCGCCGCCCCCGCCTCGGCGCGCAGCGCCGCGATCCGCGCCGGCTCGAGCCGCGGGTGCGGCACGAGCGACTCGTTGATGTCGAATACGCGGCCGCGGTAGCCGCCCAGGTCGCGTTTCTGCCACTGCGCGATGACGATCAGGCCGTCCATCTGCAGGAAGTGCGGGCCGTTGACCCACATGTGCAGGGTGGCGACGGTGGCGCACGATGGCTTCAGTCGGGCCACGAGCCGCGTGCTCTTGCGCAGGTGCGTGTGGATCACGTCCGGCGCGAACTCGCGCACTGCGCGCGCGAGGCCGGGGCCGGGGAACCAGTTGCCGGCCGTGCGCAGCTGCACGCGGCGGTCCAGATGGTCGACGATCGAGGCGCCGCCGGGGCCGCGATGGGCGCGCCGCACGACGAGCATCACATCGTGTTCCTCGCACAGCGCGTTGCACATCTCGGCGGTGGCGCGCTCCGTGCCGGCGAAGCCGCTCGAGAGGATGGCGTGCAGGATGCGCATCGATGCCTGTGACTCCCGTGTTCGTGTTCAGCGGGCGCGGAGCACGGCCTGCGCGGCGTTGTGGCCCGGCAGCCCGGTGACGCCGCCGCCGGGATGTGCGCCGGAGCCGCAAAGGTACAGCCCCGCGACCGGGGTGCGGTAGTCGCCGTAGCCGAGCGCCGGGCGTGCGGCCCACAGCTGGTCGAGGCCGAGCGCGCCGTGGAAGATGTCGCCGCCGGCGAGGCCCAGGCGCCGCTCGAGGTCCAGCGGCGAGAGCGCGGAGTGGCCTACGACGCTGCCGCGGAAGCCCGGCGCGTGCCGCTCGACGGTGTCCAGGATCAGCGCCACGGCGGCTTCGCGCTCGACCGGGTCGGCCCAGCTGCGGCCCCCGGGCAGCCGGTAGTCGAAGTGCTGGCAGAACAGGCTCGCGACGTGCGCCCCCGGCGGGGCCAGCGAGTCGTCCAGCGTCGAGGGGATCAGCATCTCGACGATCGGCTCGCGCGAGCTGCCGTGCAGGCGGGACTCGGCGTGCGCTCGATCCATGTAGCCGAGCGAGGGCGCGATGATGATGCCGGCGCCGAGGTGCGTTTCGCCACGGTGCGCAGGCGCCGCGGCGAAACGCGGCAGCTGCGACAGCGCGACGTTCATGCGGAAGGTGGCCGAGCCGACCCGGAAGCGCTCGATGTGCGCGCGGAAGTCCGCCGGCAGGTCATCCGCGGCGAGCAGCGACAGAAACAGTGGGCGTGGCCCCAGGTTGGCGGCGACGCGTGGCGCCGCGAAGACGCGGCCGTCCTCGAGTTCGACGCCGGTCGCGCGCACGGCGCCGGCGAGCCGCTCGGTCACGACGCGTCGCACCGGTGCGCCGCACTCGATCCACACACCCAGCCTGCGCGCCTCGGCGGCCATCGCCTGGGTGATCGCGCCCATGCCGCCGATCGCGTGGCCCCACCGGCCCGGCTTGCCGTTGACCTCGCCGAAGGCGTGGTGCAGCAGCACGTAGGCGCTGCCGGGCGTGTACGGACTCGCATGGTTGCCGACCACCGCGTCGAAGCCGTACAGGGCCTTCAGCGGTTCCGACTCGAACCAGTGATCGAGGATTTCGCCGGCGCTGCGCGTGAAGATCTCGTGCACCTCGCGCTGTGCGGCGAGCGGCAGCGCGCGCAGCGCGCGGCCGACGCGCAGCGTCTCCCAGAGGTCGCGGCCGCGGCGCAGGTCGGTGGGCGGCGCGCGCCGCAGCAGGCTGCGCAGCAGTGCGACCGCGCGATCGAGCATCGCCCAGTACTGCGGCAGCCGGTCGGCATCGCGGGTGCTGAAACGGCGTACCTCCGCCAGGGTGTCGGCGGGCTCCGGGCCGGCGCAGAACGAGTCGCCGCCGGGCAGCGGCAGGAAGTTCTGCATCGGCCGCTCGACGATCCGCAGGCCGTGTTCGGCGAGCCGCAGGTCGGCGATCACCTGCGGGTCGAGGAGGCTCACCGTGTAGCTGGCGGTCGAGTTGCGGAAGCCCGGCGCGAATTCCTCGGTGACGGCGGCTCCGCCGACCACCTCGCGCCGCTCGAAGACCGCGACCCGCAGGCCGGCGCGCGCCAGGTAGGCCGCGCAGGTGAGGCCGTTGTGGCCGGCACCGATCACGATGACGTCGAAGGCGGGCGAGGGGGGCTTGCGGCTGGATAAATTCACAGATACTGTATGGATCAACAGAGGTGAATCATGTCCGACCTGACTCCCCGCCAGACCGAGATCCTTCGCCTGATCCAGCGCACCATCGCCGAGACCGGCATGCCGCCCACCCGTGCCGAAATCGCGCAGGAGCTGGGTTTTCGCTCCGCCAACGCCGCCGAGGAACACCTGCGCGCACTCGCCCGCAAGGGCGTCATCGCACTGGTGCCGGGCGCGTCGCGCGGCATCCAGCTCAAGGACACCCTGCGCGAGCAGCTCGGCCTGCCGCTCATCGGCCGGGTCGCTGCCGGCAAGCCCATTCTCGCAGAAGAGAACATCGAGTCACGCTTCAACATCGATCCGGACATCTTTTCCCCGCGGCCCCACTACCTGCTCAAAGTCACGGGCATGTCCATGAAAGACGCTGGCATCCTCGACGGCGACCTGGTTGCCGTGCACCGCACACCCGAGGTGCGCAACCGCCAGATCATCGTGGCGCGCCTCGAGAACGAAGTCACCGTCAAGCGCTACCGGCAGGAAGGCCCCATGGTCTGGCTGCTGCCCGAGAACCCTGATTTCGAACCCATCAAGGTCAACGTCCGCGAGGAACCGCTGATCATCGAGGGTGTCGTGGTCGGTGTGCTCCGTCGCGGCAAGAACCAGCTCGGTCTCATGTAGCACACGACCTGGCGCGGCCCGGAGCCGCAGAGG
>JBIIDW010000215.1:0-4791 GCA_044238215.1 Steroidobacteraceae bacterium | reverse complement strand
CCCGTGCCTCGCTTTGGATGATCCCGCTGGCCGTTTCTGTTGCCATCGCGCAACAGCAGGGTTCGCGTCCGGCCGACTCCGGCATCGAGGAAGTCACGATCACCGCCCAGCGGCGCGCGCAGAATCTGCAGGAAGTGCCCGTCGCGGTGTCTGCGTTCACCGAGGCTGAGCTCGAGCGCCGCCAGATCACCCGCACGCTCGACCTGATCGCGTTCGTGCCGAACATGATCGGCCACAACAACACGGGCGTCGGCACCGCGAACTCCTACTCGATCCGCGCGCTGAACAACACCGAGTCGATCGCCACCTTCGATCCGCCCGTCGGCACCTACGTCGACGACGTGTTCATGGCGCGCCAGAACGCCAACAACTTCCAGTTCTTCGACGCCGAGCGCGTCGAGGTCCTGCGCGGCCCCCAGGGCACCCTGTTCGGCCGCAACACCACCGGCGGTGCCATCAGCATCGTCATGAAGAAGCCCGGTGAGGAACTGGGCGGCTTCGCCGAGGTGGGCTTCGGCGAGTACGACCGCAAGCACGCCCGCGCCTCGGTCGACGTCCCGATCATCGACGGCAAGCTGCTTTCCAAGCTGTCGGTGTTCTACGCGGCCGACGACGGCTTCGTGAAGAACCGCACCACGGGCCAGACCATCAACGGCGAGAAGACCTATGGTGTCCGCGGCGCGCTGCGCTGGTTCGTCTCCGACGACGTGACCTGGGACGTGTCTGCCGACTTCGTCAGCTCGGACCTCTCGAACGTCGTGAACTTCGTGGCGCCGGGCAGCTCCCAGCGCTTCAACAACACGCGCCTGCGCACCGACACCCCGCTGGGCCCCACGCTGGTGTCCTCGCGCCTGCAGAACGTCCCGCTGGGCAACTACACCAAGTCCGCGTCGCTGATCTCGAACTTCACGATCGACGCCTGGGACGACGCCACGATCAACTTCATCTCGGGCTGGCGCCAGCTCGACCAGCAGTTCATCACCGACTCCTTCGACAGCATCACCGGCGCCGTCTTCGCGCCGAACAACAGCTACGAGCTGGTCAGCGCCCGCCCGGGCACCGCGACGCCGCTGGTCAACGACGGCGAGCACTTCCAGTTCACGCAGGAAATCAAGCTGTCGGCCTCGGCCTTCGGGGGCAAGCTCGACTACGTTGCCGGCCTGTTCTCGTTCAACGACCGCAACGACACCTCGTTCGCCAACATCAGCCTGCCGGTCACCGGTAACGCCACCGTCACGCAGGACCGCGTGATGAAGAACGACACCACGTCGCTCGCCGCGTACTTCCAGGGCGACTGGCACTTCACCGACAAGCTGACCGGCACGCTCGGTGTCCGCTACACCGACGAGACGAAGGAAATCGAGTTCATCCCGAACACGAGCCCGATCGCCACGCGCCTGTTCCCGCCGTTCACCACGGCGGACCTCGTGGCCGCGGGCATCCCGACCAAGCTGACCGAGAAGCTCTGGACCCCGCGCCTCGCAGTCGACTACAAGCTCACCGACGACGCGATGGTGTTCGCCTCGGCCACCCGCGGCTTCAAGGCCGGCGGCTGGAACGCGCGTGCCAACTTCGGTCGCCTCGCGCTGTCGTTCGACTCCGAGAAGGTGTGGTCTTATGAGGTGGGCGCGCGTACCGAGTGGCTCGACGGCCAGCTGCGCGTGAACCTCAACGCGTTCTACATGGACGTGAAGGACTTCCAGCTGCCCGCCGGCTACGCCGACCCGCAGACCAACATCATCAACTACCTGACGCGCAACTTCGCCGACATGGAGAACTACGGCCTCGAGGCCGAGGTCTCGTGGGCCGTCACCGACAACATCAACATGTTCTGGGGTGGCGGCTACCAGAAGGCGAAGTACACCAACGTCGATCCGACCGTTCTGGCGCAGGCCGAGAACTGCCGCAACCTGATCGCCCAGGGCCGGCCGACGACCAACATCTGCAACGTGTCGGTCATCACGCCGACCGGTCAGATCGCCGAGCCCGTCCGCGCGCCCGAGTTCACCTCGACGCTGGGCGTCAACGGCACGTTCTCCATGGGTGAGAACCTCAAGCTGCAGCCGAGCGTCAACTGGAGCTACTACGGCGACAGCTGGGCGGCCACGGCGAACACCCCGATCGGCCTCAACAAGTCGCACAGCACGTTCAACGCGGGCGTCACGCTGCGCAACCCGGATGCCGGCTGGTCGGTGACGGCGGATTGCACGAACTGCACGAACACCGAGTACGTGGTGTCGTTCCTCGTGTACCCCTACCTCAACGAGCCGCGCCGCTGGATGCTCCGGGCGCGCTACGACTTCTGAGGTCGGCGGGCGTGCTGCGACGCTCGTTCCTGGCCAGGGTTGCCACTGCGCTCGCGTTTGCGTGCGTGGTGGCACTCCCGGCGCTGCCGGCCGCGGCGGCGCCGGCGCTGGAAAGGATCAAGATGGCCACGGTGGCCGCCGAGGACCTTGGCGAGGTCGAGCGGCGCTACACGACCTGGCTCGACTACAAGGTTCGTGAGCGCGGCAAGGTTTCCCGCGACCTCGCGCGCAGCTGGGGCGCGCCGAAGGCCGCGGGTCGCGACTACATCCTGATGAGCCCCGACGGCCACCCGGACGTCTTCATCCGCGTGGTGCAGACGCCGTCGGTGCCGGGCTACAAGCCCCTGACGACCTTCGGCTGGAACGCCATCGAGATCATCGTCGACGACCCGTACAAGCTGTTCGAGAGCTTCAAGGCGTCGCCGTTCGAGCACATCGGGGGTCCGGCGTCGCTGGGCTCCGCGTACCCGACCATCCACGCGTTCCAGGTGGTGGGCAGCGCGGCCGAGGTGCTCTACCTCACGAGCGAACTCGGCGACCGCAGCAAGTCGGTCATCCCGACCTCGCAGGGTCCCGTCGGGCGCATCTTCATCATGGTGCTCGCGTCCGCGGACGCGCAGGCGACCATCGACTGGTACGCCGAAAAGTTCTCGATGCAGAAGAACCCCCTGCGCATGCGGCCGCTGAAGCTGCTGACCAAGGCGCAGAACCTCCCGGAAGATCGCCCGATGCCGATCGCGACGATGCGGCTCGCGCAGCATGGCAACCTGATCGAGTACGACGGCTATTCGGAGAACGCCACCGTTCGGCCGCAGGGCAAGGGCGAACTGCCGCCCGCGGTGGCGATCACCAGTTTCTCCGTGCGCGATCTCGACGCCCTCAAGCTCGACTACATCTCGAAGCCCGCGGTCCGTCCGGGCCTGGCCTACCAGGGGCGCCGTTCGGCCACCGTCGTCGGGCCTGCCGGAGAACTCATCGAGCTGATCGAAGAGTCCGCGCCCGCCGCCGCGCCCCGCTGACCGCCTTGCGTCGGCGCGGTCCTCCCGTTGGGTTACGATGACCCGGGGAGGGGTCCGGATGAGTCGTCCGCACATCGAGTTCGTGCAGTCGCAGCGGCTGCCGTGGCACTCCGTCAACGACGGTCCGCGCGCCGGCACCCGGCACCGCGAGCTGAGCCGTGATGCGGTCAGCGGCGCCTGCAGCCGCGTGATCCAGTACCCGCCGGGCTGGTCCGCCGCGGCGGGGCAGTGCCTCGCCGCCGACGAGGAGTTCCTCGTGCTCGACGGCGAACTGCGCATCGGCGGACTCGCCTACTCGCACCACTGCTATGCGCACCTGCCCGCCGGATACCTGCGAGGAGCCCTGTCGGCGCCGGCCGGCGCCATCGTCCTGACGTTCTTTTCGGCGGCGCCCGTCGCGACGCCGCCGACCGCTTCGTCGGCGCAGCGCGGCGCCGCGGCCGATCCGCGCCTCGTCGAGCGTCTCGACTGCTACACGATCCCCTGGGAGCCGATCGGCTACGCGCAGATGCGCACCGGTACGCTGCGCAAGCCGCTGCGCCTGGACCCGGTCAACGGCGACACCACGTGGCTGCTGACGAGTCCGCCGCACGGCATGCCGCCCGGCGGCGCCGGCGCCCGTGAGACCCACCCGACCGTCGAAGAGGTCTTCGTGCTGGCCGGCGACCTGCATGGCAACTGTGGCGTGATGCGCGCGGGTGCCTACTTCTGGCGTCCGGCCGGCATCCTGCACGGGCCCTATGGTTCGCGCCTGGGCGCGACCAGTCTCTACCGGACGGTCGGCGGTCCGCTCGTCGCCGAATGGACGACGGAGCGCTTCCCGTTCCGCTACGACCCGCCTTACGAGCCTGCGCTCCCGGCGGGTTTCGAACTGCTGCCGGAGCCGCCGGAGCCTGGCGCGAGGCCGTGGTGAGCCGCGATCCGGTCGAAGTGGTCCCGACGGCGGCGGGTCCGGCGGGGGTAGAAGCACCGTGGCCGGCGCCTGCCGTGGCCTGGCGCCTCACGCTGCTGCTCACGGTCGCGTACATCGTCTCCTTCCTCGACCGGTTCGTGATCAGCCTGCTGATCGAACCCATCAAGGCCTCGATGCAGCTCAACGATTTCCAGATCGGCCTGCTGCTCGGCCCCGCCTTTGCGATCTTCTACCTCACGCTGGGCATTCCCATAGGCTGGCTCGCCGACCGTGGAGCGCGGCGGCCGCTGATCGCGGCGGGCATCGCGCTGTGGAGCCTGATGACGGCCCTTTGCGGCCTCGCGCGCAGTTTCTGGCCGCTGTTTCTCGCGCGGATCGGCGTCGGCGTGGGTGAGGCCGTGCTCGCGCCCTGCGCCGTGCCGATGATCGGCGACGCCTTTCCTCCCGAGCGGCGCGCGCGTCCGATCAGCGTCTACATGAGCGGCTCGTTCCTCGGCAGCGCCGCCTCGTTCCTGCTCGGCGGCCTGCTCGTCGGCCTGGTCGAGGGTTTTGC
>JBIIDW010000214.1:0-4803 GCA_044238215.1 Steroidobacteraceae bacterium | reverse complement strand
CGCCCGTAGCTCAGCTGGATAGAGCAACGGCCTTCTAAGCCGTAGGTCGCAGGTTCGAGTCCTGCCGGGCGCGCCACCCGCAAGGGTGGGGCGGCCGGAATCGACGGTGGACGTAGCTCAGTTGGTAGAGCCCCGGGTTGTGATCCCGGCCGTCGTGGGTTCGAGTCCCATCGTCCACCCCACCCCCTCGGGGGCTGGTTGCGATCGCAGAGAAGCGGGTGCCCCTCGGCGCCCGGATTGGACAGAACGGGCCGTTAGCTCAGCTGGTAGAGCAGTTGACTCTTAATCAATTGGTCGTAGGTTCGATCCCTACACGGCCCACCAATCCCCTCCGGCACCGCGCGGCCGGGCAATCCGTTCCGGTATAATCCCGCGCTTCGTTTTCGCGGGCAGGGGTCGCCGGGCTCCCTGGGCGAAAGTGGCGGAACTGGTAAACGCGCTGGATTTAGGTTCCAGTGGGGCAACCCTTGAGAGTTCGAGTCTCTCCTTTCGCACCAACCACCCGCTGCCTCGAACGACCCGGACCAGTACTTTCAGGGAAGGACAATGCAGGTATCTCTCACGACCGTCGGCGGCCTCGAGCGTCGCCTTGAAGTGGCCGTCCCGGCCGCCCGCGTCGCAGGCGAAATCGACCAGCGCCTGAAGACCATCGCGCGTACCGCGCGCCTGAAGGGCTTCCGCCCCGGCAAGGCGCCGTTCGCCGTGGTGGCGCGCCAGTACGGCAGCCAGGTCCAGTCGGAGGTCGTCGGCGACCTGCTGCGCGAATCGTTCGCCGCGGCGGTCGACCAGCAGAAGCTGCGGCCTGCGACCGACCCCCGCATCGAGTCCGTGTCGGCGGACGCCGGCGCCGACCTCCGGTACGTCGCCCTGTTCGAGGTGATGCCGGAGTTCCAGGTCAGGCCGGTCGAGGCGATGGCCATCGAGCGGCCCGAGGCCGAGGTGGGCGAGACCGACGTCGACGCGATGCTCGAGACGATGCGCCGCCAGCGGCCCGAGTTCGTCGAGGTTGCGCGCGCGGCGGGTGACAACGACCGCGTCGTGGTGGACTTCGAGGGCCGCATCGACGGCGAGACCTTCAAGGGCGGTTCCGGCACGGCCATTCCCTTCGTCATCGGCTCCGGGCGGATGCTGAAGGAGTTCGAGGACGGTGTGCGCGGCGCCGCCGCGGGCGAGGAGCGCAGCGTGACGGTCGCGTTCCCCGCCGACTACGGCAGCGCCGACGTGGCGGGCAAGACCGCCGTGTTCGCGGTCAAGGTCACGAAGGTCGAGGAACAGCGCCTGCCGGAGCTCGACGACGCGTTCTGCGCCAGCTTCGGCGTCAACGAGGGTGGCATCGACGCGCTGCGCGCCGAGGTTCGCCGCAGCATGGAGCGCGAGCTCGCGGACGCCGTCCGCAACCGCCTGCGTGCGCAGGTCATGGACGCCCTGTATCGCGACAACCCGATCGAGCTGCCGAAGGCGATGGTCGAGGAGCAGCTGCGCGAGCTGCAGCTCGACCTGGTGCGCCGCATGGGCGCCAAGGACGCGAGCCAGCTGCCGGCGCGGGAGTCGCTCGAGGAGCCGGCCCGCCGCCGCGTCGCCCTCGGCATGATCGTCAGCGACCTGCTGCGGGCCTCCGGGCTCAAGGTGGACCGCGAGCGCGTCAACACGCGGCTCGCGGACCTCGTGGCGGCCTACCCCAACGCCGACGAACTTCGCCGGCAGTACCTGCAGAACGCCGACGCCATGCGCCAGCTGGAGTCCGCGGCTCTCGAGGACCAGCTGATCGACTGGATCGTCGCCCGCGCGCAGGTGTCGGGCAAGCCGTCCAGCTTCAGCGAACTCACCGGCTTCAACCGCAACGCGGGGCAGTCAGCATGAACGAGAAGGCCTTGAACCTGGTGCCGATGGTCGTCGAGCAGACGGCCCGCGGCGAGCGCGCCTACGACATCTACTCGCGGCTCCTGAAGGAGCGCGTGATCTTCGCGGTCGGTCCGGTCGAGGATCACATGGCGAACCTGATCGTCGCGCAGCTGCTGTTCCTGGAGTCCGAGAACCCGGACAAGGACATCTCGATCTACATCAATTCCCCGGGCGGCTCGGTCAGCTCGGGCCTCGCCATCTACGACACCATGCAGTTCATCAAGCCCGACGTCAGCACGATCTGCATCGGCATGGCCGCCTCGATGGGTGCAGTGCTGCTCGCCGGCGGAGCCAAGGGCAAGCGCTACATGCTGCCCAACTCCCGCGCCATGATTCACCAGCCGTGGGGCGGGTTCCAGGGCCAGGCCACCGACATCAGCATCCAGGCGCGGGAGATGCTCGCGACCCGGGAGCGGCTGAACCGCATCCTCTCCACCCATACCGGCCAGCCGATCGAGAAGATCCAGGTCGACACCGAGCGCGACAACTTCATGGGTGCCGAGGCGGCAATCGCCTACGGCCTCATCGACACGATGCTGGAGAAGCGCGCGATCGCCGCACCGGCGGGTTCGCCGTCTGCGTGAGCGGTCGCCGATCCCCACGCGGGACAATGGCTTAGGCGTGACCCGGTGCTTTGATCCGGGCCGCGGCCCCATGCTATAAACCCCCCGTAAGCTACTCGGGAGCCCGGATTAATGTCAGAAGATTCTCGCGGCGGGCGTCAGGACGACGGCAAGCTGCTCTACTGCTCGTTCTGCGGCAAGAGCCAGCACGAGGTCCGCAAGCTCATCGCCGGGCCCTCGGTTTTCGTCTGCGACGAGTGCGTCGAACTCTGCAACGACATCATCCGCGAGGAACTCGAGGACCGCGCCGAGCGGGCCCGCGACAAGCTGCCGAAGCCCTCCGAGATCAAGAAGGTCCTCGACGACTACGTCATCGGCCAGGAGCGCGCCAAGAAGGTGCTGTCCGTGGCGGTCTACAACCACTACAAGCGGCTGCAGACCCGGACGGGCGGGGCAGGGCGTGGCAAGGACGAGGTCGAGATCGCCAAGAGCAACATCCTGCTCATCGGGCCCACCGGCAGCGGCAAGACGCTGCTCGCCGAGACCCTCGCGCGGCTGCTCAACGTGCCGTTCACCATCGCCGACGCCACCACGCTCACGGAGGCGGGCTACGTCGGCGAGGACGTCGAGAACATCATCCAGAAGCTGCTGCAGAAGTGCGACTACGACGTCGAGAAGGCACAGACCGGCATCGTCTACATCGACGAGATCGACAAGATCTCCCGCAAGTCCGATAACCCGTCGATCACCCGCGACGTCTCGGGCGAGGGCGTCCAGCAGGCGCTGCTCAAGCTGATCGAGGGCACGGTGGCCTCGGTGCCGCCGCAGGGCGGTCGCAAGCACCCCCAGCAGGAGTTCCTGCAGGTCGACACCTCGAACATCCTCTTCATCGTCGGTGGAGCCTTCTCGGGCCTCGAGAAGATCATCCTCAACCGCACGCAGAAGAGCGGCATCGGCTTCACCTCCGACGTCCGCGAGGTCAACGCCCGGCCACACGGCACCGACGTCTTCCATGACGTCGAGCCCGAGGACCTGATCAAGTTCGGCCTCATCCCCGAGTTCGTCGGCCGCCTGCCGGTGGTCGCGACCCTCGAGGAACTCGACGAGGCGGCGCTGATGTCGATCCTGCTGGATCCGAAGAACGCGCTGACCAAGCAGTACAAGCGCCTGTTCGACATGGAAGGGGTCGAGCTCGAGTTCCGCGAGGACGCGCTGCGTGCGGTGGCGCGCAAGGCGATGCAGCGCCGGACCGGCGCCCGCGGCCTGCGAACCATCCTCGAGGGCGTCCTGCTCGACACCATGTACGACCTGCCGTCGCTGCGCGGCGTGCAGAAGGTCGTGGTCGACGACAGCGTCATCGACGGTCACGCCAAGCCCTATGTGGTCTACAAGACCGAGGGGGCCGAGGAGCCGGCGCGCAAGGTCTCGGGCGCGGTCTGAGCGCGCCCCGCCGGCAGTGGGGCCGCCGGCATCGCGCCTGGCGGCCTCGAACCTGCCGTTGAATACGGACCGCAGGTCCCCATATCCCGCTGTAGACTAGTGGCGCCGTCCTGGCGCCACCCGAGGGCTTGCGCGCGTGTCCGAAAAATCTTCCGGCGGCCTCAAGGTTACCGCCATCGAGAACGTCCCGGTTCTGCCGCTCCGCGACGTGGTGGTCTACCCCCACATGGTGATCCCGCTGTTCGTGGGGCGGGAAAAATCCATCCAGGCGCTCGACGCGGCCATGAAGGCCGACAAGCGGATCCTGCTGATCGCCCAGAAGCAGGCCGACGTCGACGATCCGCGCATCGACGACCTCTACCGGATCGGCACGGTCGCGACGATCCTGCAGCTGCTGAAGCTGCCTGACGGCACCGTCAAGGTGCTCGTCGAGGGTGTCGACCGCGCGACCATCGAGAAGCTCAACGGCGGGGATTTCTACACGGCCGATGCCACGCTTGCCGCCGAGGTCGACCAGTACGAGGAGCGCGAGCTCGAGGTGCTGTCGCGCTCGGTGATCTCCCAGTTCGAGCAGTACGTCAAGCTCAACAAGAAGGTGCCACCCGAGGTGCTGACCGCGCTCTCGGGCATCGACGACGCGGGTCGCCTGGCCGACACCGTCGCCGCCCACATGTCGCTGAAGCTGGCGGACAAGCAGAAGGTCCTCGAGATCCTCGACGTGCGCGCGCGGCTCGAGCACGTCCTGGTCGCGATAGAAGGCGAGATGGACGTCCTGCAGATCGAGAAGCGCATCCGCGGGCGCGTCAAGGCGCAGATGGAGAAGTCCCAGCGCGAGTACTACCTGAATGAGCAGATGAAGGCCATCCAGAAGGAACTCGGCGAGATGGAGGATGGCGTC
>JBIIDW010000213.1:0-4829 GCA_044238215.1 Steroidobacteraceae bacterium | reverse complement strand
CAGCGGCTGGTTGTGATCGACCTCGGCACGCCGATGAGCATGGCTGCCTGCCGACAACTCGATTTCGCTGGACCGCGTCGGCTTCGGTCGCTTCGTGATGAGATTGACCGTGCCACCGGGTTCTCCCCGGCCGAACAATGCGGCTCGCGGCCCTTTGAGGACTTCCACACTTTCAATGCCCGCGAGGTTGCGGGGGCCGCCAAAGCCGCGTCCGGCGTTGAATCCGTTCACCAGGTATCCGTTTGGAAGGTTTTCATCGCCCGCAAAGCCCCGGATCGCGAAGGAGTTCCAGAGGCCACCAAAGTTGTTCTGGCGCGCGACCGAAGCGGCGAGGTCCAGCGCCTGGTCGAGGTCGGTTGCGCCCGCCGCGTCGAGGATCCGGGCGTCCAGAATGGCCTCGGCCATGGGCTTCTCGAGCCGGGCGAACTCCCCGCGATAGGCCTGGCGCGTAGCGGTCACCACCACGGTCTCCACCTCGTCGGCAGTCTGCGCAACCGCGAACGGTGTGGTCAGGACGCCGGCCAGGCTGCCGGCGGTCAGGCGCTGAAGGACACGGGTGAAACGTCTTCGCATGGGTACGCCTCTGGGCATCGCGGAAACCGGATATGTAATGCTATAACATTATATATCCGAACCGCTAGGAGACTGGCCATCGGGACGACCTCGGACGTCGCCGGCGTGCGGGCCCTCTCACCCTGTTTGATTGGCGCAGCTAGCGCCTCGGTTCCGGCGTCCAGGTGACCTGGAACTCGATCTCCTCGACGTCGGCTGACTTCTCGTGCTCGACCGTGAACACGGCGCGGGCGGGGACGTGGATGCGCTCGCGCGCGATCTGTATCGAGAACGCGTCGCCGGCCTCGATCGAGTCCGCCAGACGCCGGAGTTTCGCGACGAACTGGGACCTCGCATAGCCGCGGGTCACGTCGCGGGTCCGGCTCTTTCTGCTCATGCCTGCATATCCTCGAAGATCGGGGTTTGAAGATTACCTCGCCATTGCCGGTGTGGCGACGCCCCGCCAGCGCCGCCAGCGCTCCCCGGCGCCCGCCTGCAGCAGCAGCAGCGCGGGCGTGAACAGCAGCGTGAGCATGGTTGCGAACGCGGCGCCGGCCACCACCGCCGTGGCGAGCTGCGACCAGAACGCCCCGGAGTTGCCGCCGATCGAGATGTCGCGGTGGATCAGGTCGACGTTGACCTCGAACACCATCGGCAGCAGCGCGAGGATGATCGTGATCTTCGTCAGCAACACCGGCCGCGCGCGCTGCACGCAGGTGCGCAGCACCGAATCGAGCGGCGAGGCGCCGCCCGCGCGCAGCACGTTGTAGGTGTCGATCAGCACGATGTTGTTGTTCACGACGATGCCGGTCAGCGTGATGATGCCGAGGCCGCCCATGACGAGTCCGAAGGGATTGCGTGTGACCAGGTAGCCCAGCAGCACGCCGCCGGCCGCGAACACGATCGCCGTCAGGATCAGCAGCGTCTGCGACAGGCTGTTGAACTCCAGCACCAGGATGATCGCGATCAGCGCCATCGCCGCCAGCAGCGCGATCGACAGGAACACCGACGACTCGCTCTGCTCCTTGGCCGTCCCCTCGAAGGTGACCGTCACGCCGGGGTCCAGGCCCAGCTCCGGCAGGCGCGCGCGCACCTCCCGCGTGACGTTGTCGGCCAGCGCGCCCGGGGCGAGGTCGGCCTCGATGCGCATCGTGGGGTGGGTGTCGGTCTTGCTGATCGTCGATATCTTCGGGTGCGCGCTGCGCCGCACGAAGGTGCTGATCGGCACCAGCCCCTGCCGGGTCAGGATGCGCATGGCGTCGAGCTGCTCGAGCGTGCGCTGCTCGTAGGGCAGGCGCACGCGGATGTCGATCTCGTCGTCGGCATCGTCGGGGCGGAACTCCCCGACCTTGACCCCGTTGGTGACGAGCTGCACCGCGCTGCCGATCGTGCTGACGTCGGCGCCGAAGCGCGCCGCCAGCGCGCGGTCGACCTCCAGCCGCCACTCGATGCCGGGCAGCGAGCGGTTGTCGCGGGCGTTGATCACCCCCGGGATCGCGTCGAGCGCGCCGCGCAGCTTCTCCACGGCCGGCAGCAGCTGGTCGACCGACTGCGAGGCCACCAGGATGTCGATCGGCCGCTTGCCGCCGCCCGCCATGCCTTCGCTGCGGCGCACGTCGGCCAGCGCGCCCGGCATGCCGTCGAGTCGCCGGCGGGCTTCTGCCGCCAGGTCGTCCACGCTCATCTTGCGGTCCCGCCAGTGCACGAGGATCAGCTGGATCGAACCGATCTGGTCGGTCTGGCCCTGGGCCGTGCCGCCGCCGCCCGCGCCGGTCTTCGCATAGTGGTACTTGACGTCGGGCAGGCCGGCGAGGCGCGCCTCGGCAGCCCGGACCAGTGCGTCCTTCTCCAGCGCTGACAGGTCGCCCCGCGCACGGACGTTCACGCTGATCGAGCTCGGGTCGGTGCGCGGCATCATGTCGACGCCGGGGTTGAACAGGCCGAACAGCAGGAAGATCAGCACGAGCAGGCCGCAGACGGCGGCGGCGACCCGCCCCGGCCGGGCCAGCGCCCACTTCAGGAACCGGTAGTAGCGGCCGGTCAGGCCCGTCAGCTGCTCGAGGTCGCCGGATTCGGCGATCGCGAGGTTGCGACGCTCGGCCTCGCCGGCGTGCCCGCCGCGCGCCTGCGCGCCGCCGAACGCCGCGCCCATCACCGGCACGTAGAGCAGCGCCATCACGATCGACGCTGCCAGCACCGCCATCAGCGTGATCGGCATGTACATCATCATCTGCCCGGTGGAGCCCGGCCAGAAGGCCAGCGGAACGAAGGCGACCAGCGTCGCACCGATCGAGCACACGACCGGCCAGAACATGCGCCGCGCCGCCGTCGCATAGGCCTCGCTGGCCGGCACCCCTTCGGCCATCTTCCGGTCCGCGAACTCGACCACGATGATCGCGCCGTCGACGACGATGCCGACCGAGATGATCAGCGCGAACATCGTCACCATGTTCATCGTCATGCCGAGCATCGCCAGCACGAGGATGCCCGCGAGGAATGAGCCGGGGATCGACACGGCCACCAGCGCGGCGTTGCGGAGGCCGAGCGTGGCCACGATCAGGATGACCACCAGCAGCACCGCCGACAGGATGTGACTCTGCAGCTCGTTGGACTGGTCGATGATCTCGTCCGACCGGTCCGTGGAGACGACGATCCTCGCGCCCGGCGGGAACCCGCGCTGCGCCTCCTCGATGACCTGCTTCACCGTCACGGCGGTCTGCAGCACGTTCGAGGTGCCGCGCTGCACGACCTCGAGCGCTATTGCCTGCTCGCCGTTGATGCGCGAAAAGGTCTCGGCGTCCTTGAAGCTGCGGCGCACGGAGGCAACATCCGAGAGCCGCACCAGCCGGTCGCCCGTCGCCTTGACCGGCAGGTCGAGCAGGTCGGTGGCGTCTTCGATCACCCCGGGGATCTTCACCGGGAAGCTGCCCTGTGCCGACTGCAGCGAGCCCGCGGCGATGATCCGGTTGTTGCGCTGGACGAGCTGCAGGACCTCCGACTGCGAGATGCCGTAGCTCTCCAGCAGGCGGGGGTCGATGGTGATCTCCAGCAGCTCGGCGCGTGCGCCCGTGAGGTTCACGCGCAGCACGCCCGGCACGGTCTCGATGGCGTCGCGCAGCCGGCGCGCCAGCTGCGTGAGCGTCCGTTCCGGCGCCGTGCCGGTCACGTTCAGCACGAGGATCGGCTGCTGCTCGGCGAGCGTCGAGGCGACCACGACCGGTTCCTCGGTATCGGCGGGCAGCTTCGATTTTGCCATGTCGACGCGGGCGCGCACTTCGGCCAGCGACACGCCGGTGTCGCGGCCGGCGTCGAACTCGACGACCACGTTGGCGCCGTCCTGGTAGGCGAGGGAGTGCAGCGACTTGACGCCCTCCAGGCTGCGCAGCTCCTGCTCGACCGGACGGATCAGCAGCCGCTCGGCGTCCTCGGGTGCGATCCCGAAGTGCACGAGCCGGATGTTGACCAGCGGGACCTCGACGTCCGGGTAGAACTCCTTGGGCATCCGCAGGTACACCGCGATACCCGTCGCCAGCAGCACGAACAGCGACAGCAGCACGGCGCGGTTCTGCCGCATCGCCCGCTCGATGAAGCCCTCCGCGGGCGTGAGCGCCGCGCCGCTCACCGGCCCTGCTCCGGCGCCGGCGAGGCGGCGACCAGGCTGCCGTCGCGCACGAAACCCTGGCCGCCGACGATCACCGGCGCCGGGTCGGGGAGTCCGGTGATCCAGACGCCGTCGGGTGAGGTGCGCACGACCTTCGCGGGGACGAACCTGACGCGCCGGTCCGGCCCCTCGATCTTCACGCCGACGGTGCCGGCGTCGTCCAGCGTCAGCAGCGCCGGCGACAGCCGGTGCGCGCGCACGGTGCCGACCGGCAGCTCGATGTCGGCGGTGACCCCGACCGGCAGCTCGCCGCCGGGGTTCGGGATCTCGAGTTCCACGGCGAACGTGCGGGTGGCTTCGTCGGCTACTGGCGCGACGTAGCGCAGCCGACCCGTCACCTGCTGGCCGGAGGCGAGGCGTGCCGTGCCGGCAAGGCCCGGGCGCAGCAGCGACGCGTGGGTCTCGGCGATGCTGCCCGCGACCGCGAGCCGACGGTCGTCGACGAACGTGGCGACGGGCGTACCCGGTGACACGTAGTCGCCGACCTCGACGCGACGATCCTGCAACGCGCCGGCGAACGGCGCGCGCACCGCCATGCGTTCGACGTCGAGTTCGGCCCGCGTCACCTCGGCACGGGCCTTCTCCCGCAGCGCGAGCGACTCGGCGAGTCGCGCGT
>JBIIDW010000212.1:0-4847 GCA_044238215.1 Steroidobacteraceae bacterium | reverse complement strand
GCTGCAGCTCCGAGTAGCTGAGGTCGCGGCGGCGCCAGTCGCGCTCGACGAAGCGTGCCGCGACCTGCCCGCCGCGGCCTGCCTCGACGTGGCGGTCGAGCACGATGCCCGCGATGTTGAATGGCTTGCCGGGAACATGCAGCGCCGCGCGCGCCGCCTCCCAGGAGAAGCGCGCGCGCTCCCTCTCGTAGTCGGCGAGGTTCGCCGCGGCCGCCTCGGCCGCGGGCTTGCGCAGCACAGCGAACGACGGATCAGTGCCCGGCATGCCTCCTCACGCACAGACGTCCGCCGCAGCGGACTTTGTGCCGAGGCTAGCCCCGCGCGGCCGGCGCTGGGTATACGGACTCGCCGAGGGCGTCGCCGCCCGTTGCGCGGCGACGCCGGTAGCGGACGAGGCCGTCCGAGCCATCGATCCGCTCGGCCCCGCCGCGTCGCACCAGGTGCTCGAGGTGTGCCGCGCATTCCTGTACCGCGAGCACCCGGTGGAAGCCCGGCAACCGCTCGCCGAACAGCAGCGGCGTGAGTTGCGCAGGGGTCAGCTCGCCGTTCATCCCGTCCTGCAGTCGCTGCAGTTCCTGCTCGTGGTGCGCCAGCAGCGAAGTCGCGCGCTGGCGCAGGCCGCGGAAAGGCCGGCCATGTGCAGGCAGCACCAGCGGGTCGCCGTCCAGCGCCGCGAACCGGCGCAGGCCGGCCATGAAGTCGCCCAGCGGGTCGGTGCCCTGCTGGGCGAACGTGTAGCTGACGTTGGGCGAAATCGCGGGCAGCACGTGGTCGCCGCTGACCAGCACCTGCAGTTCGCGGCAGTGGAACGCGTGATGTCCGTCGATGTGGCCCCAGGTCTCGATCACGTCCCAGGTCCGTCCGCCGACCATGATGCGCTCACCGTCGCTCGCCGCATGGTCGAAGCGCGGCAGCGGATACGGATCGTCGCTGTGCCGCTGCCGGCCGAGGGCCTGCAGCAGTTCCTGCGCGTCGGCGAGGCCGAGCGCGACGAGATGCGCGGTGTTACGTGCGCGATCGTCCGCGTCGGATCCGGCGAAGATGCGGGCCATGCGCTGGCCCGGGGTCGACAGCCAGACTTCGGTGCCGCAGCGCTGCTGCAGCCAGCCCGCGAGACCGATGTGGTCCGGATGCGAATGGGTCAGCAGGATCCGCCGCAGCGGCAGCCCTTCGAGTTCCGCAGCGCCGAGAACCGCATTCCACACGTCGGAGCAGCGGGGCGAGGGGTAGCCGGTGTCGACGAGGCTCCAGCCCCCGTCGTCTCGCAGCAGCCAGAGGTTGATGTGGTCGAGGTCGATCGGCAGCGGCATGCGCAGCCACAGTACGCCTGGCGCCACCTCGAGGAGGCTGCCGGGGCTGATCGGGCGTTCTACGAGGTAGCGCAGGCCTGACGCAGGCGCCGTCACCACTTCAGCAGCCGTTCACCGAGCAGGCGCCCGAAGGTCAGCGCCGGCGTCAGCGACAGGCCGCCGACGAACGCGTTGCCCGAGGTGCGGCAGAAGCCGAGGATTTCACCCGCAGCGTAGAGATTAGGGATCGGCTTGCGGCGCGGGCCGAGCACGCGCAGTTCCGAGTCGACGCGCAGCCCAGCCGGGCTGAGCACGGTGATGCCCTGTGCCTTGATGCCGTAGAACGGCGCCTGCTCGATGCGGCGGATCAGGAACTGCTTGCCCCACTTCGGGTCGTGGCCGCGGTCGACGGCCCGGTTGTACTCGGCCACCGACCTGCGCAACGCCGCGGCCGGCACGTCCAGCCTGCGCGCCAGTTCGTCCAGGGTGCGGGCCTTGACGAACGCGGGGTGCTGGCCGAAGCGCGCCCGATAGACCTCGGGGGAATCGAGGGTGATCGTGGCCGCGTTCTGCAGGATGCCATGGTCGAACACGATGTTCATGCGCATGCCGGGCTGGCGCAGCAGCGAGCGTTCGCGGTAGTCGATGCTCGGATGATCCTCCTGCATGAATCGCCGGCCTTTCACGTCGACGAACATCTCCCAGACCTTGCGGGCGCCAGGCGAGAGTCCGAGGAACCTGCCGCTGCGGGCGTCGGCCGGATCCTCGAGGTATCCGGCGAAGGTGCAGAGGAAGTTGTCGCTGCCCTCGACCGGCGCCCCGAGGTCCCGGGCGGCCACGAGGCCGTCGCCGCGCGAGTAGGGGTTGACGTAAGAGCAGAGCGGGTGGTCGGGTGTGAGTTCCGACCAGAGCTTCGGGTTGGCGGCGTAGCCGCCCGAGGCGAGCACGACGTTGCGACCGTGGAACTCGAACTCCCCGTTCGGCGTGGACGCCGACACGCCGGTGACGGCGCCGCGGCCGTCAGTCAGCAGCCGCGTCGCGCGATGCTGCAGCCGGAGCGCGATCCGTCCCTGCTCGACCAGGCGGTCGTGCACGGGCTTGAGGGTCTCGAGGATCGACACGGCCTGCTTGGTGCCCCAGAGATAACGCCGCGTCGAGTAGGCCTCGTGCGCCTCTCCTGCGACCGGCGTGCCCGGCGCCGGCTTGAAGCCCAGGTCCATCAGCCAGTCGATGGTCGCCGCGGCATTGTCGACGGTGAGCCGAAGGACGACGGGGTCGATCGTGCCGTCGGCGATGCGCTGGGCGTCGCGGTAGTGCTCGTCGGGGCTGTCGTCGATGCCGAACTGCTTCTGCAGCCGCGTGCCCGCCGCGGCAATCTGGCCGGACGACCAGAACAGCGTGCCGCCGACACGGTAGTCCGCCTCGAGCTGCAGCACGCGCGCGCCGCGCTCCGCCGCCCTGATCGCCAGCGGCAGCCCTGCCGAGCCCGCGCCGACCACGATCACATCCCACAGGGTTTCCTTCGCCATTGCCCGTCGCCTCTCCGTCAGGAACGCACGCCCCAGTGCCCGACGAGGTTACACGACTGTGCTGCGGGCATCACCGCTGGCGAACGTACTGGCCCGGGGCGTCCTCGATGGCGCGATACGGGGCCTTGCGGGCGCCGAGCGCGGGCGGATTCGTGCGGTCGCCGGAGTGTGCGGCCAGCCATGCCTGCCACGCGGGCCACCACGAGCCCGGCGCGACCGGCGTCGCCGCGAACCAGTCGTCGGGCGCAAGGTGCGGATCGCCGAGCCGGCGCGTGGCAAGACGGTAGTGGCGTTTCGGGTGGACCGGCCCGCTGACGATGCCGGCGTTGTGACCGCCGCTGGTCAGCAGGAAAGTGAAGTCGTCGGAACGCACGAGGTTGTCGACCTTGTAGACCGATTTCCAGGGTGCCACGTGGTCGGTCTCGGTGCCGACCACGAACATGGGCACGTGCAGGTCGGACAGCCTGACGGCCCGGCCCTCGACGGGGAAGCGGTGGGTGGCGAGCTCGTTGTCGAGGTAGAGCCGGTAGAGATACTCCGTGTGCATCCTCCAGGGCATGCGCGTGCCGTCGGCGTTCCACGCCATCAGGTCGATCATGCGGTCGCGCTGCCCTTTCACGTAGGCATTGACCATCGGCTGCCAGATCAGGTCCTGCGGCCTCATCATCATGAACGCGCCGGCCATGTTGCTGCTCTTGAGCACGCCGTCGCGATGCATCTGCGCCTCGAGCAGCGCGAGCTGGCTGGGGTTGACGAACAGCGCGAGCTCGCCAGGCTCCGAGAAGTCGGTCTGCGCCGCGAGCATCGTCACGCTCGCCAGCCGGTCGTCGCCATCGCGAGCCAGCGCGGCCGCGCCGATGGCCAGCAGCGTGCCGCCGATGCAGTACCCCACGCCGTGGACGCGGCGCTTGGGCACGATCGCGCTGATGGCGTCGAGCGCCTCGCGCAGTCCGAGGCGCAGGTAGTCGTCCATGCCGAGTTCGCGGTCCTCTGGCGTCGGGTTCTTCCACGACACCATGAAGACGGTGTGGCCCTGCGAGACCAGGTAGCGCACCAGCGAGTTCTTCGGGCTCAGATCGAGGATGTAGTACTTCATGATCCACGCCGGCAGGATCAGCACCGGCTCGGCGTGGACGTCGGGCGTGGTCGGTGCGTACTGGATCAGCTCGATCAGCGCGTTGCGGAACACCACCTTGCCCGGCGTGACCGCCACGTTGCGGCCGACCTCGAAAGCCTCGGTGCCCGCTGCCGGCTGGTCGTGGACCACGCGCTGCAGGTCGTCGACGTAATGCTGGAAGCCGCGCACCAGGTTCTGACCCATCTCGTCGCGCGTCAGCGCCTGCAGTTCGGGGCTGGTCGCGAGGTGATTCGCCGGCGAAGCGGCGTCGACGACCTGCCGCACCGCGAAATCGAGCAGGTCCTCGTGGTAGGCCGTGACTCCGTCGACGTCGCGCACGGCCTCGCGGGCGAGACCCGCGGCCTGCTGGTAGACGCGGGCGTAGACGTTGAAGGGGAACTGCGACCAGGCCTCCGAGCCGAAGCGCGGGTCCGCACCCGCGAGACCCTCGTAGGCGGGCAGCGGCTGGCCGGCCATGGCGCGCGACGCGAAGCTCCAGGCGTCGGCGGCCCGCTGCAGCGCCTGCTGGGCGAGTTCGAGCTGGCGCGCCGGCGAACTGGCGAGGTGCAGGGTCCAGTCGATCCAGGCCGACGTGTAGGCATTGGGTGCGAGGCCTGCGGTCATCCGGCCGAGGTGGCTGCGCATCTGGCGATCGAGCGGTTCGGCGTCGGGGCCGGCTTCGCGGGGGTCGGTCATGGGGGGGCTCTGGGTCCGGCGGAGTGGCTGCCATTGTCTTTTTGCACTGCAAAAAAATCAACCGCCGCTCTGGCATCGGTATAGTCGCGACCCCATGGCTACCCTCGAAATGCTCGCCAACCAGCGCGAGGCCGTACGCGCTCCCGATTTCGCCGACCTGCGGGCGCGCGTGCTGCAGTGGCTGCGCCAGGAGGCGGGGTTCGCCCAGGTGTTCTC
>JBIIDW010000211.1:0-4849 GCA_044238215.1 Steroidobacteraceae bacterium | reverse complement strand
CGCCGCGGGCCGCAGCGGAGCACGGCTCAGCCAGTGCAATGTGATCGAGTTCCACGCCAGGTGGACGGTGCCGGGCGCGAACAGCGGCCTGAAGTACGAATTGCCGATGGCGGCGGGAAAGACGCGGGGATCGTCGCGCAGATAGCTGGCCGGATCCTCCGTGATCAGTGAGAACAGCGCCGCGAAGTCGTTGTCCGGCAGGTCGGTGTGCACGACTTCGATCGGGCGGGACGCGCCCGCGCGGCGCCGGATGGCGTCGATGGCGATACGCATCGGCGCGATCGAGTTGCGCCCCTGGGACGAACCGTAGTCGACGACCCGCACGGGTCCGTCGCCCTCCAGGGGGACCGCGGCCGCGGCGAGTTCGAGGAGGCCCAGCGCCGTGGAGGCGGCGTTGGCCTGCAATGAGGAATTGCGGTTGTAGTACCCGCCGCGCTCCATGACGGACGGGCGCGAATCCTGGGTCGTCATGCCAGCCATCCGCCCGGGCAACACGTGCCGCCAGCGAGTCTAGCGGTCACGGCAACGCCGGTCGACGGCGAGCGGTGCGGCGCCGGCTACCAGAAACCGTTGTTGCTCGGCGGCGGCGGCGGCGGTCGCGGCGGGGGCGGCCGGGGCGCGGGCGGCGGCGCGGGAGGCGGTGGCGGACCGGCCGGTGGCGGTCGCGGCGGGGGCGGCGCCGCCGGCGGCGGTCGGGGTGGGGGCGGAGCGGCCGGCGGCGGCGGCGGTGGCGGGGGCTGCGGCGGAGGCTTGGCGCCGACGCCCGTCTGCGAGGGGCCGCAGGTCTTGGTGATGCCGCCCCCGGTGAGATTGCCCCAGCGCGTGCTGTGGATGCCGGCGGCGTCCACGCTGGGGAGCATGCCGATCGAGCAGCCGCCGTAGCGGCCGTCGCCGTCGACCCGCAGCCCGTTCATGCCGGTGCCGAAGTTGGCCGCGCGAACGGTCAGCCCGCCCGGCAGTCCGTTCAGGTCGATCGAGCGTCCGGGCTGGATTTCCCGGGTCCAGTCACAGCCGGTGGCGCCCCGGGCAGCCAGGCACTCGTGCATGCTGGTCTCGACCACGCGCATGGCCGCGACCGCTGTGGCCCAGCGCGACCGCAGGACGTAATGGTTGTACGCCGGATAGGCGACAGCAGTGATGGTCGCGACGGCCGCCATGGCGACGGCGATCTCCACCAGCGTGTGCCCTCTGGCCTGGGGCAGAGGACGGCCGACCGTCGGCTCCGGGGTGTCCGCGGTGCGATTACGTACGGTCAGGTCGTCGTCGGTCTGCTCGACCATCGGGACGCGCTACTGCAGGACTGTCTTGCTTATTGGAAACGATGTTGCGCAACCTGGGTTGGTGCTGGGTCTCAACCTCTCGAACCGGCCCGTTAACAGCGTCACACAATCCGCCGGTCAAGCGGATCATGTCGCCGTGCGGCCTGCTCAGTGCGCCAGCAGTTCCTCCTCGACGGCATAAAACGCCGATCGACGCCCCTTGCGCTGCAGATCGCCGCCGGTGATGAAGTACGCGACGCCGCGCCCAGACCCGCGGTCGATCCAGAGACCGGACACGAGACCGTACGCGTCGCCGCTGTGTCCCACCCGTTCGACGCCGTCGCCCCAGGGATCGTCGCGGCAGCCGGCGACAACCGTCGCCAGGGTCTGCGCCGCCAGCCCGTAGCGACAGAAGAGAGTCCCACCCGGATCGCCGACGTCCGTCTCGTAGCCCAGGCCGTTGCTCCCGTCGAAGGTCCAGACGGGTCGCAGCATCTGTTCCACGGTCGACCGGCGCAGCAGCCGGACTCCGTCGACCTCGCCGCCGTTCAGCAGCAGCCGGCCGATCTTCGCGAGGTCGCGGCCCGAGATGCGCAGGCCGCCCTGCGGTGAGAACAGCCCACCGTTGTCCCCGGGTCGCACGGCGTCGAGGTTGCAGGATCCGTCCGGCGCGGGCAGCACCGGGCACGGGGGCCGGTTGCCGTGCAGATCGTCGACGCCCACCTTGCCGGTGGCGTCATAGACCACGACCGCCCGCAGGATCGCGGCGTCCGGGCACGCGGCCCAGTTGAAGCAGCCGTCGATGCCCAGCGGATCGAGCACCAGCCGGTCCATCAACCTGTCCAGGCGCTCCCCGGTCACGCGCTCCATGACGGCCGCCACGAGCGGGAAGTTGAGGTTCGAGTAGCGGAAGAACGTGCCCGGTGCGTGGCCGGTATCCCAGGCCCCGGGCCTGCCGACCAGTTCCCGCGTCAGGGTCGCGACGTTGGACGCGTAGCCCGCCTCGTCGGTGAGTCCGCTGCGGTGCGACAGCAGCAGGCGCAGCGTGATCGGCACCCCGGCGTGACGGGGGTGCCGCAGCGACCAGCCGAGGTAGTCGCCGGCGTCCCGGTCGAGGTCCAGCGATCCCTGCTCGACCAGCCGCATCAGGCCTATCGTCAGGACCAGCTTCGAGACCGAGGCGATCCGCACCGGGTCGTCTACCGTGATCGGGCGCTCCGCGGCGCGGTCCGCCCAGCCACGTGCGATCACCCGGGTGACTCCGCCGCGATCGAAATCGACCCGTACCTCGGCGACAGGTGGGGGTGCCGCCGCAGCGACCGTGCCGACCAGTAACGGCAGGCCGGCGAGGCCGGACCATCCCAGCCAGGAACATCGGCGCAGGCCGGGCCGCGGGTGATTCCACCGGCCGAGTGCACCGAAAGCGCCGGCCGCTCCTGCCCCGGGGATCCAGAAGCCCGTAATGCCGAGCAGCCCCAGCACGCCGAGCAGGCCGAGCAGTCCGACGAGCCCGGCCCAGGCCGATGCTGGTGCGCTGGCGGGGTCCATTGCCGGCTCAGCGCCGCAGGGTGCCGCGCAGGCGCGCGTAGGTTCGCGCGTCGTAGGGCGGTTCGAGACCCAGGATCCGGCGCGGATCGCACCATCCGCTCCGGTACACGGTGCGAGCGTGGCTGAACTCTACAAAGCCCTCGCGCCCGTGGTAGCAGCCCATGCCCGAGCCGCCGACGCCGCCGAACGGAGCGTCGTGCGCGGCGACGTGCATCAGTACGTCGTTTACCGTCACGCCTCCGGAACGGGTCCGGTCGAGGACGCGCTGCTCCTCGCGGCGGTCGCGCCCGAAGTAGTAGAGCGCGAGCGGGCTCGCGGCGTCGTTGACCCGGCCGATCGCCTCGTCGATGTCGCCGTAGCTCTGCACCTGCAGCACCGGGCCGAAGATTTCCTCGCGCGCGAGCCGCGTATCGGCGGGAGGGTCGATCGCCAGCGTGAGCCGGGGCTCCGGACCGCCGGCGCCCGACTCGCTGCAATGCACGAGCCGCACGCCGCGGGCGGACGCCTCGGCGAGCAGCGCGGTCGGCGTGTAGCGCAGCCCACGTGCGCCGGGGTCGGCAAAAGCCCGCTGGAACGCGTTCACGCAGTGACCGAGGAAGTCCTCCAGATGCTCCGCGGGGACGTGGACGACGTCGGGCGCCACGCAGATCTGGCCTGAGTTCATGATCTTGCCGAGCACGATCCGATGCGCGGCGAGCGGCAGGTCGGCGCTGAAGCGCGCGGCCACCTCGGGTCCACCCGTGAACACCGCGAGTTCGTCCTCGCCGAAGCCCGCGCCGACGGCCTCCGCCAGCAGGGCGGAAGTGCGGGGCACCCACTCCGAGGGCTTCAGCATGGCCCGGTTCCCGGCCGCCAGCACGAACGCCAGCGGCGCCAGCGTGGTGAACAGCGGGACGGCCCAGGTGCCGAGCACGCCGACCACGCCCTTCGGGTCGTGACGCACCGCGACCCGGGCACCGAAAACGTTGAAAGGGAAGACGCCGCCGCGCCGCTCTGGCTCCATCCAGCGGCGCAGGTTCGCGCGCGCGTGCGTACCGACGCGCCGGTGGCGAGCAGGTCGTTCATCAGACTCGTCTTGTGCGAGCGGCCGCCGAAATCCGCATCGACGGCGGCACAGAAGGCTTCGGCGTGACGATCGAGCAGTCGCAGCAGGCGCGACAGCCGGTCGATGCGCGTGGGCGCGCTCGCTGGGCCCTCACGGCGCTGGGCATGCTGCATGGCGCGAAGGCGCTCGAGCATCCGCTCGGCCTCGGTTGAATCGGTCAGGTTCATCCATCCGTCTCGCGGAAGGTGTCGGTTGACCGACCGCCCGGTCGGGACACGATCGAGGATTCCCTGAAAGCGATTTGCCAGTCGCTGTCCCGCCTTACCCAGACGTGCAGGTAGCGCGCCCGGATCCGCTCCACCGTGCCGGAAGCGGCAGCCTCGAGGTCCACCTCACCCTGGCTGACGGCCGTGCAGTCCTGCACCGACGTCGAGCCAGGGGCGAGCAGCGGCGCTCGAACACTCGTCCGACCCGCGCCGAGCCAAGCGATCAGGGAGTCCTTGCCCATCAGGGTTCCCCCGGTGGTCCTGCAGACGAACCCATCGGCCAGCAGTGCATCCAGACCTCTCCAGGCATCCGCGATCGCCCGCTAGAAGGCTTCGTCCAATTCCTGCACGACGCGAACGGTCGGCGGAGGCAATCGTGACGGATTCCGGGGGCGCAGCGAAAGCCGGTTCACGCCTCCAGCTTACGCTCCCGGGATCCGTGGGTACATGCGCTGATCCGCGGCGTCCGACCGGCCCAGCGTCAGGCGGATCCTTTTCTCGATTTCGATGATCGCGAAGAAGGCGACTCCCAGACCCACGATCAGCATCCCGTCGAACAGGGGCACGGCGCGGGTGCCGAGGATGGACTGCAGCGGCGGCAGGTAGGTGACGGCGAACTGTGCGGCGGTGACGAGGAACACCACGGTCCAGATCACCCTCGTGCCACGCACCGCGGTCCACGTCAGCGAGGTGCCGTGGATGTTGCGGATGAAGAACAGATGGAAGATCTC
>JBIIDW010000210.1:0-4850 GCA_044238215.1 Steroidobacteraceae bacterium | reverse complement strand
CGTCATCGACGCGGCCGCGCGCCACCGCCGGCGCATCGGCCGGCTGTTCGCCGCGCGGCACGGCATCGTCGGCGCGCTCGAGGAGGACCTGATCGACCTGGCGCGCGAGAGCCGCGAGACCCTGCGCGGCCTGCGCTGGACCCCGGCCGGCGCCTTCGGCTCGGCGCGCTTCAAGCTCAAGGGCCTCGAGCAGAACCGCGCGGAGTACGAGCGGCTGATCGAGGTCTTCCGGGCGCACGACATCGGCTATTTCTTCTACAACGGCGGCAACGACTCGATGGACACCGCCCACAAGCTCTCGCAGATCGGCGAGGCCATGGGCTATCCGGTGACCTGCGTCGGCATTCCGAAGACGGTCGACAACGACCTGCCCTTCACCGACTGCTGCCCGGGATTCGGCTCGGTCGCCAAGTACGTCGCGGTGTCGACGCGCGAGGCCGCGCTCGACGTGGCCTCGATGGCGCGCACCTCGACCAAGGTCTTCGTCATGGAGGTCATGGGGCGCCACGCGGGCTGGATCGCGGCCGCCGGCGGACTCGCCGGCCGCGGCCGCAACGAGCCGCCGCACGTGATCCTGTTCCCCGAGATCGCCTTCGACCGCGACGCGTTCCTGGCGCGCGTCAAGGCGAGCGTCGACGCCTGCGGCTACTGCGTGATCGTCGTTTCCGAGGGCACGGCCTGGCCCGACGGGCGGTTCCTGGCCGACGCGGGCACCAAGGACGCCTTCGGCCACACGCAGCTCGGCGGCGTCGGACCGGTGGTGGCGAACATGGTCAAGGAAGCCCTCGGCTACAAGTACCACTGGGCGGTGGCCGACTACCTGCAGCGCGCCGCGCGCCACCTCGCCTCCAGGACCGACGTCGAGCAGGCCTACGCCGTCGGCCGCGCGGCCGTCGACTTCGCCGTGCAGGGGCGCAACGCGGTCATGCCGACGATCGTGCGCAAGTCGTCGCGGCCCTACCGCTGGGAGGTCGGCTGCGTCGAACTGGCGAAGGTCGCCAACGTCGAACGCAAGCTGCCGCGCGACTTCATCACGCCCGACGGCTTCGGCATCACCGAGAAATGCCGGCGCTACCTCGCGCCGCTGATCGCCGGCGAGGACCCGCCGCCCTACCGCGACGGCCTGCCGGCATATGTGAAGATCCGCGGTGCCGCCGTGCGCCGGCGGCTGCCGCCGTTCAAGGTGTGACGGAAGTGCTATAGTTCGGCGCCCCGCGAGGGGCCCCGGCGCGGGCGCCGGGACCAACGAACAAACAGATAAAGAGGGGTTCCCGATGGATGCCACGACGTGGCTTTGGCTCGCGGTCGGCGCGGGCGTGCTGGCGGTTGCCTACGGTATCGTCTCGATGATGCAGATCCTCGCGCTGCCGGCCGGCAACGCGCGGATGCAGGAAATCGCCGGCGCGGTGCAGGCAGGCGCCAAGGCCTATCTGAACCGGCAGTACGCCACGATCGGCGTCGTCGGCGCCGTGCTGTTCGTGCTGCTCGGCGTGGCACTCGACTGGGTGACGGCCGGCGGCTTCGCGGTCGGCGCGCTGCTGTCGGGCCTGGCCGGCTACATCGGCATGAACATCTCGGTCCGCGCCAACGTGCGCACCGCCGAGGCCGCCAACCAGGGACTCAACGCGGCGCTGCAGGTCGCGTTCAAGGGTGGCGCCATCACCGGCATGCTGGTGGTCGGCCTGGGCCTGATCGGCGTGGCCGGCTACTACCTCGCGGTCCGCGGCAGCGTCGGCGACGACCACGCGCTGCACTCGCTGGTGGGCCTCGCGTTCGGCGGCTCGCTGATCTCCATCTTCGCCCGCCTCGGCGGCGGCATCTTCACCAAGGGTGCCGACGTCGGCGCCGACCTGGTGGGCAAGGTCGAGGCCGGCATCCCCGAGGACGACCCGCGCAACCCCGCGGTAATCGCCGACAACGTCGGCGACAACGTCGGCGACTGCGCCGGCATGGCGGCCGACCTGTTCGAGACCTACGCGGTCACGCTGGTCGCCACGATGCTGCTCGGCGGCCTGATGCTGAAGGACGCCGGCACGGCGGCCATCACCTATCCGCTGGCGCTCGGCGCCGCCTCGATCGTCGCGTCGATCATCGGCACCTTCTTCGTCAAGGCGTCCGAGGGCGGCAAGATCATGAACGCGCTCTACAAGGGCGTGATCGCCTCGGGCGTCATCTCGGCCATCGCCTTCTGGTTCATCACCGACGCGCTGATGCCCGGCCAGTTCATGTCGATGTTCCTGTGCACGCTCATCGGCCTCGCGCTGACGGCGGCGATGATCGTCATCACCGAGTACTACACCGCCACCGAGTACAGCCCGGTCCGCAAGGTCGCCGAGGCCTCGCAGACGGGCCACGCGACCAACATGATCGCCGGCCTCGGTGTGTCGATGAAGTCCACCGCGCTGCCCGTCATCGCGGTCTGCATCGCGATCTGGGCCGCGTACTCGCTGGGTGGCCTCTACGGCATCGCCATCGCGGCGACCGCCATGCTGTCGCTCACGGGCATGATCGTCGCGCTCGACGCCTACGGCCCGATCACCGACAACGCCGGCGGCATCGCCGAGATGGCCGGGCTCGACAAGAAGGTCCGCAACATCACCGACCCGCTCGACGCCGTGGGCAACACCACCAAGGCCGTGACCAAGGGCTATGCGATCGGTTCGGCGGGCCTCGCCGCGCTGGTGCTGTTCGCCGACTACACGCACAACCTCGAGGCGGCGGGCAAGCTGGTCGAGTTCTCGCTGTCCGACCCGGCGGTCATCATCGGCCTGTTCATCGGCGGCCTGGTGCCCTACCTGTTCGCGGCAATGGCCATGGAAGCCGTCGGCCGCGCCGCGGGCTCGGTGGTGACCGAGGTCCGGCGCCAGTTCCGCGAGATCCCCGGCATCATGGAAGGCACCGGCAAGCCCGACTACTCCAAGGCCGTCGACCTGCTGACGAAGGCGGCCATCAAGGAGATGATCGTGCCGTCGCTGCTGCCGATCCTCGTGCCCGTCGTCATCGCCTTCGGCATGAACGCGCTGATGGGTCCGGGCGCCGGCATCAAGGCGCTCGGCGGCCTGCTGATCGGCACCATCGTCACCGGCCTGTTCGTCGCGATCTCGATGTGCACGGGCGGCGGCGCCTGGGACAACGCGAAGAAGTACATCGAGGAAGGCCACTTCGGCGGCAAGGGCTCCGACGCGCACAAGGCGGCGGTCACCGGCGACACCGTCGGCGACCCGTACAAGGACACCGCCGGTCCCGCGATCAACCCGCTGATCAAGATCATCAACATCGTGGCGCTGCTGCTGGTGCCGCTGCTTTGAACCGCGGCCGCCCCGCCCCCGGCGGGGCGGCACCCCGGCCTGACGGAAACCCCGCTACGGCGGGGTTTTCCGTCTGAGGACGCCCACCCTGGAGACCAACACGCCACCGTGGCGAACGGCGCTGGATCTCGTACTGCTCGGCGCGGTCTGGGGCTCCTCGTTCATGTTCATGCGCGTCGCAGCCCCCGAGCTCGGCGCATTTGCCCTCGTCGAGATCCGCCTCGCCCTCGGCGCGGCGGTGCTGATGCCCTTCCTGTGGCGTGACCGCGCGCGGATGCGCGCCGACGCATGGCCGACCATCGGCGGTATCGCGCTGCTGACGGCATCGCTGCCGTTCCTGCTGTTCGCCTGGGCGTCGCAACGGGCCCCGGCCGGCGTCGTGGCGATCACGAACAGCATGCAGGCGCTGTTCACCGCGCTGTTCGCGGCGCTGCTGTGGCGCGAGGCCATCGGGCGCCAGCGCGCCATGGGCCTGATCGCGGGGTTCGTCGGCGCCGCCGTGCTGGCGGGCGGCAAGGCGGCGGGCGCGAGCTTCGGCTGGGCCGCGGCAGCGGGCACGTTCGCCTCCGCCCTCTACGCGGTTGGCGGCATCGTGCTGAAGCGGCGACTGGGCGACCTGCCCCCCAACGCGCTGGCCGCCGCGACGCTCGGCGTCGGCGCGCTGGCGGTGCTGCCGGTCGCCGTGGCGCACTGGCCCACGCACGCAGTGCCGGCCCGGGCCTGGGCCGCGGCTGCGGTGCTGGGCATCGTCTGCACCGGCCTTGCAAACTCGGTCTACTTCCGGCTGGTACAGCGGATCGGTGCGGTGCGCTCCTCGGTGGTCACCTACCTGGTGCCGCTGTTCGGGATCGCCTGGGCCTGGATCTGGCTCGACGAGCCGCTGAGCCTGCAGGCCGCGGTGGCGGCGGCGCTGATCCTCGCGAGCGTCGCGCTGGTGCAGCGCGCCCGCTAGCGCGTTCCGGCAACGCCCGCCACGGGCGGCTCTGCGGGCTCAGCCCCCCAGGAAGGTCGCGACGCCGAACGCGACCGCCGCGGGAATCGCCACCAGGCCGAGCAGGTTGATCCACAGGCCGACGCGGATCATCTGGCCGACCGTGACGAGTCCCGTGGCATAGGCGACCGCGTTGGGCGGCGTGCCCGCGGGCATCATGAAGCCCCAGGACGCCGCCAGCGCCGCCGGCAGCGTCAGCACCAGAGGATCGAGCCCCAGCGCCACGGTGACGCCGGCCACCACGGGGATGAAGCTGGCAGCGGCCGCAACGTTGCTGGCGAACTCCGTCACCGCGATTACCGCCAGCGTGACCAGCACGACGAACACCGGCAGCGGCAGCGTGCCGAGCCCACCGATCGCCTCGCCCAGCCACACGCCGAGCCCCGTGCGGCTGATCGCGTCCGCGAGCGCCAGGCCACCACCAAACAGGAACAGCACGTCCCACGGCGCACGCGCCGTGTCGCGCCACTCGAGCAGCGTCGCGCCGGGAGCGCCCGGGCGCCCGGCCGGGATCACGAACAGCGCGAGCGCCGCGACGATGGCGATGCTCG
>JBIIDW010000208.1:0-4857 GCA_044238215.1 Steroidobacteraceae bacterium | reverse complement strand
TTTTTCGAGACGCTGCCGGCAGGCTCCGTCGTCGTGCTGCACGCCTGCTGCCACAACCCGACCGGCCAGGACCTCGACATCCCGCAGTGGGAGGCCGTGGCCGACGTGGTCGCACGCCGGGGGCTGCTGCCCTTCGTCGACATCGCTTACCAGGGGCTGGGCGACGACCTGGACCGCGACGCCGCGTCGGTCCGCATCCTCGCGAAGGCGGTGCCCGAGCTGCTGGTTGCAGCATCCTGCTCCAAGAACTTCGGGATCTACCGTGAGCGCACGGGCCTGCTGGCGACGCTTGCCTCGTCGGCGGCGCAGGCCGCGGTCAACACCTCCCAGCTCGCCCGCGTCGCGCGCACGATCTGGTCGATGCCCCCCGACCACGGCGCGGCAATCGTCGACCGGGTGCTGTCCACGCCGGCGCTGCGGGCCGACTGGTCGGCCGAGCTCGCCGCAATGGCCTCGCGGATCAACCAGCTGCGGGCGCAGCTTGCAGAGCGCCTGGCCGTGGCGACCGGCGGCGCGGACTTTTCGTGGATCACGCGCCAGCGCGGCATGTTCTCGCGACTCGACCTCACGGCGGCACAGGTCGTGCGTGCGCGCGAGGAGCACCACGTCTACATGGCGCCGGACGGGCGCATCAACATCGCCGGCATCAGCGACGCCAACGTCGCGCACGTGGCTGCCGCCATCGCGGCGGTCGCGGCGGCCTGACGGGAGCGGCGCCCGTGTCGGCCGGCACCGAGGACGCGCTGCGCTCGTGGTGGATGCCCTTCACGCACAACCGCCACTTCAAGGCGCATCCGCGCCTCGTCACCGCGGCCTCCGGCGCTTACTACACCCTCGCGGACGGCCGCCGGGTCTTCGACGGACTGTCGGGCCTGTGGTGCTCCCCACTCGGGCACGGCCACCCGCACGTGGTGGCGGCCGTGCAGCGGCAGGTCGCGACGCTGGACTTCAGCCCGAGCTTCCAGATGGGCCACGCCGGCGCGTTCTCGCTTGCAGAACGCATCGCGCGGCTCGCCGGGCGGCCGGGCGACCGGGTGTTCTTCGTCAACTCCGGCTCGGAAGCGGTCGACACTGCCCTCAAGATCGCGGTGGCCTACCACCGGGTGCGCGGAGAGGCCTCGCGCACGCGGGTCATCGGCCGCGAGCGCGCCTACCACGGCGTCGGCATGGGTGGCATCTCGGTCGGCGGCATCCCGGCCAACCGCAAGATGTTCGCGCCGCTGATGATCCCGGGCGTCGACCACCTGCCCCACACGTGGGATCCGTCGCGCATGGCCTGGTCGCGCGGCCAGCCCGAGTGGGGCGCGCACCTGGCCGACGAACTCGAGCGGCTGGTCGCGCTCCACGACGCGAGCAACATCGCTGCGGTGATCGTCGAGCCGATGCAAGGATCGACCGGCGTGATAGTGCCTCCCAGGGGCTACCTTGAACGCCTGCGAGAGATCTGCACGCGCCACGGCATCCTGCTGATCTTCGACGAGGTCATCACGGGCTTTGGCCGGCTGGGCACGCCGTTCGCCGCCGAGCGATTCGGCGTCGTGCCGGACATCGTCACCTTCGCCAAGGCCGTCAACAACGCCACCGTGCCGCTGGGCGGCGTGCTCGTGCCGTCGGCAGTGCACGACGCGTTCATGTCCGGGCCGGCCCACGCCATCGAGTTTTTCCACGGCTACACCTATTCCGGCCATCCGCTGGCGGTCGCCGCGGCGCACGCCACCCTCGACGAACTCGACGGCGGCGGGCTGATCCGACGGGCCGCCACGCTCGCGCCGGTTCTGGAGCAGGCGATCCACTCGCTGCGCGGCGAGCCGCTGGTCACGGATATCCGCAACATCGGGCTGGCGGCGGCGATCGACGTCGCGCCGGTGGCCGGTCAACCTGGCCTGCGTGCCTTCCAGGTCTTCGAGCGGGCGCTGGACGAGGGACTGCTGCCGCGCTTCACGGGCGAGACCCTCGCGCTCGCACCGCCTTTCGTCTCGACCGACACCGAGATCCGCGAGGCCGTCGAGGCCTTGCGCAGGTCGCTGCGGGCCGCGGCCGGCTGACACGCACGACCGCGGGCTGCGCGGCCCGCGCGGTGCGGGCGCTCAGCCCGCGAGCAACAGCGCCTCGGCGTGCTCGAGATCCTCGGGCGCACCGTGCAGCACGACGACGTCGCCCTCGCGCAGGATCATCGAGGAATCCGGTGCGCGACCGACGATTCCCTGCCGGCGGACGCTGGTGAAGCCCACCTTGGCGCCACGCAGCAGGACGTCGTCGATCGTGCGCCCGGCCGCCCAGGCACCGGGCGGGATCACCACTGACTTCAGTTCCTCGCGATAGGCGTGGTCCTCGTCGATCGGCAGCGCATCCTCGCGCCGGAAGATGCTCCTCAGGGTCGCGTAGCGGTTGCGTCGCACCGCGCCGACCGTACGGACCACGCGCGACACGGGCACTCGCAACAGCATCAGCGTGTGCGAGACGAGCATCAGGCTCGCCTCGAAGGTCTCGGGAACGACCTCGGTCGCGCCGGCCTGGGTCAGGTCGTTCAACCGGGTGTCGTCCTGGGTCCGCACGAGTATGGGGACGTCGGCGCGCAGGGCACGCACCTGGCGCACGATGCCGATCGAAGTGGCCGGATCCGCAAAGGTGATGACGACGGCGCTGGCGTTGGCGAGGCCGACCTTGCCGAGCACCTCGGCGTCGGCCGAATCCCCGTAGACCACGGGATCGCCGGCCTCGCGCGCGGTCCGCACCCGCGCGGGGTCGAGGTCCATCGCCACGTACTCGAAGCCCTGGGACTCGAGGACGCGCGCGACGTTCTGCCCCACCCGGCCGAAGCCGCAGAGAATCACGTGGTCGCGCGCCGCGACGTCGGCGGCGATCGCGTCGTCGGGCGATGCACCCGACCTCGCGGGCGGGCCCGCCTCGCGCAGCACGAAGCGCGCGACCGCCCGGTTGTGCCTCAGCAGCAGCGGGCTCATCACCATGCTGAGGACGATGGCCACCAGCAGGGGCTGCGTGACCCCGGGATCCACCACGCTACCCTGCATCAGGATGGTCATGATCGCGATCCCGAACTCACCGCCGACCGACAGCACGACGCCGGTGCGCAGCGCCTTGAACGGCGGCAGCCCGGAGGCACGGGCTACCGCGGCCATGATCGACGCCTTGCCGAGCATCAGCGCGAGGACCAGTGCGGCAATGACGAGGAAGTCCGCGACGATCAGCCGCAGGTCCAGCAGCATGCCCACGGAGATGAAGAACAGGCCGAGCAGGATGTCGCGAAACGGCCGGATCACGGCCTCGACCTGGTGCCGATACTCGGTTTCGGCGAGCATCATTCCGGCGAGGAACGCACCGGTGGCCATCGACAGACCGGCGACGTGCGACACCCAGGCCGAACCGAGTGCGACGAACAGCACCGCGAGCGTGAACAGTTCCCGCAGCCGGCTGTGGGCGATCTCGTAGAGCAGAGGACGCAGCAGGTAACGACCCGCTGCCAGCACCACGCCGAGCGCCAGCACGCCGCCCGCCACCGCGGCACCGACGCGCCCCGCGCCGAACTGCAGGTTGCCGGCGGCGAGCGCGCCCGCGAGCACGAGGAACGGAACGAACGCGAGGTCCTGGAACAGCAGCACGCTGAACGCCATCCGCCCGTGCGTGCGGTTGATCTCCGACTGCTCGGTCAGCTGCTGCAGGATGATGGCCGTCGAACTTACCGCCACGGCGCCGCCGATCGCGATCGCAGGCAGCCAGGACACGCCGAACCGGGTGGCCACGAAGGCCGCAGCGGCCGAGGTCAGCAGGACCTGGGCAGCACCGACGCCGAAGACCTCGCGTCGCATGGCCACCATCCGCGGCCAGGCGAACTCCAGCCCGAGGGTGAACAGAAGGAACACGACGCCGAGTTCGGCGAGCAACTGGGTGGCGCCGCTCTCGCCGACCCAGCCCAGCGCATGCGGTCCGAGCGCGGTGCCCACCGCGAGGTAGCCCAGGATGGACGGCAGACCCACGCGCCGCGCGGCAGCCACGACCAGCACGGCGGCCGCCAGCAGCACCAGCACCTGCAGCAGCGGGTCGTCGATCATGCGCGCCGCCTGCCAGCGCCCATGGGCGCGTCAGGCCGGGAAGAAGTCGATGGGCTTGGTCGCCGTGATCGGCTCCACGTCCTTCGCCTCGAAGCGGAACAGGCGGACGCGCGCCACGATCTTGCGCTCGAGGTCGGGGTCGTTGAGTTCGCTGGAAACGACGCGCGCCGCCGTGACGTCGCCTGCGGGCGAGATCGTGATCTCGAGCACCAGCTTGCCTTGCAGCTGGGGTTTCTCGCGCTGGGCACGCGTGTAGAGCGCGTACAAGGCGCCCTTGTTGCGATCGAAGACGATCTCGATTTCCTCGCGGCTGCGCGAGGCCTTGCCGCTGGAGCCCGAGCGCTTGACGCCGTCGCGGCTGCCGCCGCCCAGTGCCGTGCCGCTGCCTGAGCCGCCGAAGGGAACCACCATCTGGGTGGCGCCGACGCCGCCGAGGTTGCCGGCCCCGGAGCCGAAGCCTCGGCTCTGGCCGGACATGCTGATACCGCCGCTGGCCTGCCCGACCTTGGACGTGATCAGGGCACGCTCGGCGCGCGAAGGCCCTTCGGTCTCGCCCGCGGTGTTGGCGGACGGCGTGAGCTGGTCGCGGGTGAGTTCGAACTGCTGGCGGATGTCGGCCAGCTGGTCCTGCATCGCCAGCAGACCCGCGTTCTGCGCCTTCGCTCGCGCCTTCTGGGTGCGCGTCAGATCGTTCTCCGCCTCGCGCGGCCGAGGCTCCGGCCTGGCCGTCTCGGGCGGCTTCTCGTCCTCCTTGGGCGCCGGTGGCGGTGGCGGTGGCGGGATCTCC
>JBIIDW010000209.1:0-4857 GCA_044238215.1 Steroidobacteraceae bacterium | reverse complement strand
CCCGGGCCGCGCAGGCCGATGCCGCCCTTCTGGCGCTCGAGGTGCGTCCATCCCCGCACGAGACGGCTCGACAGGTGACGCAGCTGCGCGAGTTCGACCTCGAGCTTGCCCTCGTGGCTGCGCGCACGCTGGGCGAAGATGTCGAGAATCAGCGCGTTGCGGTCCAGCACGCGCCGGCAGACGAGTTTTTCGAGGTTGCGCTCCTGGCTCGGCGAAAGCGCGTGATCGACCAGCACGACGTCGGCCCCGGACTCCTCGACCGCGATGCGGATCTCCTCGGCCTTGCCGCTGCCGATGAAGAACCGGGGATCGGGACGCTCGCGACGGCCGGTGATCGTCCTGACCGGCTGAGTGCCGGCCGATTCCGCGAGCTGCGAGAACTCGTCGAGGTCTTCCTGCTCCACCGGTCCGCCGAGCCCGATGCGAACGAGCAGCGCTTTTTCGCCGCCGCGCGGGCGCTCAAACATCGGGGAGCGTGAACGCCGACCGGGGCCCCGCGGCTCCCGCGTCGCAACCGGTGGAGATCAATCCGCGGCGGCCTCGCCGGCATCCGGATCGTCGGCCGACGGCACGCGAACGTTGCGGGCAGGAACGACCGTGGAGATGGCGTGCTTGTACACCATCTGGCTGACGCTGTTCTTCAGCAGCACGACGAACTGGTCGAAGGAGTCGATCTGGCCCTGGAGCTTGATGCCGTTCACCAGGTAGATGGAGACGGGCACCCGCTCCTTGCGCAGCTGGTTCAGGAACGGGTCCTGCAGGGACTGGCCTTTGGCCATGGCGTTCTCCATGTTGTGCGGGAGTGACGCGCCTGGGCTTCACGTCCTGCCTTCCATGGCCGGTTGTGTCGAGCCCTTTGGACTACGTGTCCCGAATAGTCGCGCGAGCATAACACGCGTCCGGTGCCGGATCACGTGCCTGCCCGGCCCTCGCACACGATGCGGCACCAGGCGGCCTCGGCGCCCGGAGCGCACGGATCGACGGTATGCCAGCCGCCGTCGGAGCGGATCCAGGTGAGCTGCCGCCGCGCCAGCTGTCGGGTCGCCGCAACAGCCTGGGAGACGGCGGCGCCGAGTTCGCTCTCCCCAGCGAGGTGGTTCCAGAGTTGGCGGTAGCCGACGGCACGCAGCGACGGGGCGTCGGCCCGCAGACCGGGCCGCGCGCGCAGGGCCTCGACCTCGCGGAGGAACCCCTGCTCCATCATCTGGCCCATGCGCCGGGCGATCCGGGCGTGCAGCCAGGCACGGTCGCCCGGGACGAGCGCCCAGCGGGCGAGGCGCAGACCGTGCGCGGGCGCGGTACCGGCGTGCCACGCCGACATCGGCCGGCCGCTGGCGAGGTACACCTCGAGGGCCCGCTGGATGCGCTGTGCGTCGTTCGGATGCATGCGCCCGGCCGAGGCCGGATCGACCCGGGCGAGCTCCGCGTGCAGCGCCGGCCAGCCCTCGCGCGCCGCCCGTGCGTCGAGCGCGGCGCGCAGCGCGGCGTCGGCGGTCGGCAGCCGGGCGAGGCCGTTCACCAGCGCGTTGAAGTACATCATGGTGCCCCCGACCAGGACTGGCAGCCGCCCCCTGGACCGGGCGCCGCGGATGGCGGCGACGGCGTCGTCGACGAACTCCCCGGCACTGTAGGTGTGCTCCGGGTCGCGCAGGTCGAGCAGGTGATGGACGACGCGCCGGCGCAGCGCCGCATCAGGCTTGGCCGAGCCGATGTCGAAGCCCCGGTAGACCTGCGCGGAATCGACGCTGACGATCTCGATCGGGAGAAGCCCCGCGAGCGCGAGCGCCCAGTCGCTCTTGCCGCTGGCGGTCGGCCCGGCCAGCAGGATCGCGTCGGCGACGGCCTCAGCGGCCACGGAGGAACAGCTGGTCGAGCTGGGCGAGCGTCAGCAGCGTCCAGGTCGGCCTGCCGTGATTGCACTGGCCGGCGCGCTCCGTTTCCTCCATCTGACGCAGCAGCGCGTTCATTTCCGCGATGCTGAGCCGGCGGTTGGCGTGGATCGCGGCGCGGCAGGCGATGTTGCCCAGCAGCCCGTGTGCCGCCGCCTCGAGGTGGTGCGCCCCCCGATCCTCGAGGACGGCGCGGACCACGTCGCGGACCAGCGCCGGCGCGTCGCTCCCCGCCAGCAGCGCCGGCACGGCGCGCACCGCGATCCGGCCCGGGCCCAGCAGGCCGAGGTCGAAACCGGCGTGGCGGAACTCGTCTAGCGCCCCGGCCAGGGCCGCCGCCTCGTGCTCGGCCATCTCGACGACGATCGGTTCGAGCAGCGCCTGCGACGCCGGGGCGGCGCCGAAGTCGCGCTTCATGCGCTCGTAGAGTACGCGCTCGTGGGCGGCGTGCGCGTCGACCAGCACCAGCCCACGCTCGCTCTGCGCGAGGATGTACGCGCCGTGCAGCTGGGCCAGCGCGGTGCCGAGCGCGCCGGTGGAAAGCGGCGGCGGCTCCGCGACGGCGCCTTGCGGGATGCCCGGGTCCGACGGCGCGGCGGCCGGCTCGAAGGGCAATGCCACGGTCCCCATCTCCCAGGGCACCGCCCCCCCGGCACGCGGCACCGTTGCGGGCCAGGATTGCGCGGGCACCAGCTGCGCCGGTGCCGCGGCCTCGCCCGCGGTCACCGCGAGCGCCCCGGCCACCGCGCGCATCACGAAATCGTGGACCTGGCGACTGTCCCGGAAGCGCACTTCGAGTTTCTGCGGATGGGCGTTGACGTCCACGGCCGTGGGATCGAGCTCCAGGTAGAGCAGGTAGGCCGGCTGGCGGCCGTGGTACAGCACGTCGCGATAGCCGAGGCGAACGGCACCCGCCAGCAGGCGATCGCGGACCGCCCGGCCGTTGACGTAGAAGTACTGGTGCTCGCTCGTCGCTCGCGCCGCCTCGGGTTGCCCGATCCAGCCCCACAGCCGCACCGGGCCGGACTGCCGCTCGACCGCCAGCGCACCCTCGACGAATTCCGCGCCGAGAATCGCCGCGATCCGCGCGCGCTGCGCGGCCGGAGAGGACGCCGGCGGCGCATCGAGCAGCGTACGGGTGCCGTGCCGCAGCCGGAAGCCCACGTCGAAACGCGCCAGCGCGAAGCGCTCGACGACGCGCACCACGTGCGACAGCTCGGTGCTCTCGGCGCGCAGGAACTTGCGGCGCGCCGGAACGTTGTAGAACAGATCCCGCACCTCGACCCGCGTGCCGCGCGGCTGCGCCGAAGGCGCGGGCGGCGCGACCTCGCCACCCTCAACATGGACTTCGGCACCGGTTCCGGCGCCGACCGCCCGCGAGGCGATGCGGAGCCTCGACACCGAGCCGATCGAGGGCAGCGCCTCGCCACGGAATCCGAGGGTCCTGACCGCGGCCAGGTCGTCCAGCGAGGCAATCTTGCTCGTGGCGTGCCGCTGCACGGCCAGCGTCAGTTCGGCGGCATCGATGCCGTGGCCGTCGTCGACGATGCGGACCAGCGCGACACCGCCCGCCTCGACGTCCACGTCGATCCGCCGCGCGCCGGCGTCGAGGCTGTTCTCGACGAGTTCCTTGACGATGGACGCCGGCCGCTCGACCACTTCGCCCGCGGCAATCTGGTCGACGAGGGCGTCCGGCAGCAGCTGGATCGGCATCGGCGACTGGCGCGATCAGCGCAGGTTGCGCGCGGTGACCGACTGCTCGCGACGCTCGAGGGCGAAGCGCGTTCCCTCAGGCGGGTGCTCGGTGAAGTACGCGTGCACGCCGCGGAAGATGGCCTCCGCCAGGGCGGTACGGACGCCCTCGCGGCGCAGCAGCTGCTCGTCGCCGGGGTTCGAGATGAAGGCGGTCTCGACGAGCATCGACGGGATGTCAGGCGACTTCAGCACCACGAACCCGGCCTGCTGCACGGCGGGCTTGCGGACCGTGTTCACGCGACCGAGCGCGCGCAGCACCCGCTCCGCCGCCTCCATGCTCGAGGCGATGCTTGCGGACTGCGACAGGTCGAGCAGCACCGAAGCGAGCATCTGGTCCTTGTCGTCCAGCGAGACGCCGCCCCTGAGGTCGGCCGCGTTCTCGCGCTCGGCGAGCCAGCGCGCCTGCTCGTCGGTCGCCCCTTTCTCGGAGAGCACGTAAACGCTGGAGCCCGACACCGAACGGTCGAGCACCGCGTCCGCGTGGACGGAGACGAAGATGTCGGCGCGCGCGTCGCGCGCCCGGCGCATGCGCTGCCGGAGCGAGAGAAAGTAGTCGCCGTCGCGGGTGAGCACCGCGCGCATGCCGGGCTCGCGGTTCACACGCCCGGCGAGTTCCCTGGCGATCTTGAGCACCACGTCCTTCTCGCGGGTCCCGGCCGGGCCGATCGCACCGGGATCCTGGCCGCCATGCCCGGCGTCGATGGCCACCACGATCTCGCGACCGGTCTGCGGCGGTGCGTGGGCCGCCCTGACGGGAGCCACGGGCGCCGCCGGCACGGCGGCCGGCGACACGGCGGCCGGCGGCGACGCGGCCGTTGCCGGCCTCGCGGAGGCGGTGGCGCCAAGTTCCAGCACGAGCCGGGGTGCGGCGCCGGGGCCCGACTCGCGCGACACTCGTGCCGCGGTTCCCTCCGGCATCTCGACCACCACGCGCAGGTCGCCGTTCGTTTGCGGACCGGTGCGGACCCGAGTCGCAAGTCCCTGCCCGGCCGGCACGGCCGCGGACCCGGCAAGACGGGCGCCGCGCAGGTCGATGACGGCGCGCCGCGGTGCGTCGAGCAGGAAGAAACGGTGCTCTGCAGGGCCGGCCAGCTCCAGCACGACACGCGTCCGGCCCTCACCCGGTTCCACCCTGACCGCGCGCAGCTCGGCGGCCGGCAGCGCGACGGGCCCGACCAGCAGCAATGCCGCCGCGAGCAGCAGGGCGCGCGAA
>JBIIDW010000207.1:0-4868 GCA_044238215.1 Steroidobacteraceae bacterium | reverse complement strand
GTGCCACGGCGGATGCCCGCGCGCAGTTCCCCCTGGTTCGAGAATTCGTGGCCGAGGTCGATGCCGTACTCGAACTCGCTGAGCCGGTACTCCGCAATCCGCAGGCGGGCCTCGATCACCGGTACGTTGCGCAATTCGGCGCGGGCCTGCGGCATGACGAACCAGCGTGCCGCGTAGTCGAGCGGCACGTACAGCTCCGTGGCCACCCGCGGCGACTCGCCGACCTGCAGGTCCCACACCCACTCGGCGCCGCGGCTCGACAGCTCCGACAGCACGAAGCGCGCTGCGGCGTTGTAACTGGAATTCCCGTCGAAGTCGTCCTGCAGGTTGAGCCCGAAACGCACGTAGTTCGGTCCCCAGGAATTGCGCCGTGCGCGCAGCACCAGTCCGCTGCGGTCGCCCTCGCTCTCGAGCCGGTAGTCGAGCGTCTCGAAGTTGCCACGACCGTGCAGAGCGGTGACGCGTGCGTCGATCGAATCCGCATCGGTGGCGGTGCCGACCAGCGACCCGAAGGTGGACTCGAGAATCGGGCGGTAGCGTGCACTGCCCTCGGCGACACGCAGGTAATCGATCTGCAGGGGCTCGGCACTGCGCGCCGCGGCCCGCGCCGCCGTGTGCCGGGCGTAGGTCGATTCGTCAACGCGCAACGCGGCGAGGCGCGTCAGCTCGGACGATGCGGCCTGCTCGCCGAGCTCGACGGCGCGGGGAATCAGGCCGAAGTCGAACGAGGACGCCTCGCCGAGCGCGGGAGTGAGCAGCACGTCGTCGGCCCGCAGCGACCGGCGCTGCGCGTCGCTGCCGCGCCGGATCAGGATCGCCAGCATCTGGTTCGAGATCGTTCCCACGGAGTCGAGGCCCGCCCGACGCTGCAGCGGGAAGCCCACGTCGACGACGATCAGGCGATCGACGCCCATCGCGCGGGCCACGTCCACCGGCAGGTTGTCGGCGAGGCCGCCGTCCACGAGCAGCCGGCCGCCGACCTCGACGGGTGCAAACACGCCCGGGGCCGACACACTGGCGCGCATCGCGGTGACGAGGTCACCGTCGCCCAGCACCACCGCCTCACCCGATTCGAGGTCCGTGGCGACTGCGCGGAACGGCACCGGCAGGGCGTCGAAATCCGCGCTGCGCGCCACGGGCGCGGTGAGCCGCCGCAGGACCTGCTGCAGCTTCTGGCCCGACACCAGCCCGCGCGGCAACCGGAAGTCGCCCCCCTTGAGTCCGACCGGGAACTTGACGAGGAAGCTGCGATCCTCCGATTTCCGACGGAAGCTCAGCTGCGAGCGGGGGGGCGGGTCGCGGAACGCGTCGCGCCATTCGGCAGAACCGACCACGGCCTCGATCTCGGCGGCGCTGAGACCACTCGCGTAGAGTCCGCCGACCAGCGCGCCGACGCTGGTACCGGCGATTGCGTCGATCGGAATGCGCTCGCGCTCGAGCACCTTGAGCACGCCCACGTGCGCGGCGCCCCGCGCGCCGCCGCCGGACAGCACGAGGCCGATGCGCGGGCGGGAAGACGGGGCCGGGTCGTCCGCGGCACGGGCAACGGGGACGGCAGCCAGCGCGGCGAGGCAGACGAGCAGCAGGGCATGACGCACGGATGCAGGATACCAGTCGCGCCGATGACCGATAATCCGCCGATGGCCCGGTCTGGACGTACCCGCGCAGCCTCGCCCGCCCGCGTAACCTCGCCCGCCCGCGCTGCCTGGCTGGCCGCTGCCGCCGCGCTCGCGGGCAGCGTCGCGGCGGCGGACGCGGCCGCGTCGGGCCCAGGCGTCACGGCGGAAGCCGGCGACACCCTCGGCGAAATCGTCGTCACCGCGGCGAGGCGTACCCAGGCGCGCCTTGACGTTGCGGCCAGCCTCACGCGCGTCGAGCCGGGACCCTTCGGCAGGCTGGAGACCGGGCACGCCGAGGAGTCGCTGAACCGCGTCGCCGGGGTGCTGATCCAGCGCGGCAGCGGCCAGGAGAGCCTCACTGCAATCCGCTCACCGGTGCTGACCGGGCCAGGAGCCTGCGGGGCATTCCTGCTGCTCGAGGACGGCTTTCCGGTACGGCCCGCCGGCTTCTGCAACGTCAACCAGCTGTTCGAGCTGAACACCGCGCAGGCCGCGGCCATCGAGGTTCTCCGCGGGCCCGGCACCGCGGTCCACGGCGCGCACGCGGTGCACGGCGTCGTCAATGTGGTCACGCCGTCCGCGGCCGACCTCGCCGGGGCGGCGGTCGGCATCGGTGCAGGAACATACGGGCAGCGCTCGTTCAGCTTCTCCGGCGGGGTGGACGACCACGGCGGCGGCGACGGCGCGGCGGCTTCCGCAATCTACGGCCAGTGGCGACACGACGGCGGATTCCGTGCCGACTCCCCGGTCAGCGAAGGCAAGATCAACGCGCTGCACGACCGGGAGGTGGCGGGCGGTGCGCTGCGACTGCGGATCGCAGCCACCGCGCTCGACCAGGAAACCGCGGGCTTCATCCGCGGCCTCGATGCCTACAAGGATCCTGCGCTGCGCGCATCGAACCCCAATCCGGAAGCCTTTCGCGACGCCCGCAGTGCCCGCCTCAGCGCGGCGTGGCTCGCCGAGCCCTGCGCAGGCTGCGAGAGAGAGTTGCGGCTGGCGCTGCGCCAGTCGCGCATGACCTTCCTGCAGCATTTCCTGCCCGGCAAGCCGCTCGAGCGCAACGCGCAGCAGAGCGCGGCGCTCGGCGCCTCGGCCGGCGGCCCCGTGCGATGGCTGCCCGGGCTGGCGTGGCGCGCCGGAGCGGACCTCGAGTGGGCGGACTCCTCGCTGCTCGAGGTGCAGGACGGACCCACGCTCGAGGGCAGCGCCGCGGCGCGCGCGATCCGGCCCGCCGGGCGGCACTACGACTACGCCGTTCGCGGCCTGACCGGCGCCGCGTGGGCGTCGCTCGACTGGCGATCGGCAGGCGGGCGCTGGCGCATCGCGGGCGCGCTGCGCGGCGAGAGGACGCGCTACGACTACGACAACCGCATGATCGACGGCAACACCGCGGAGGACGGTACGCCCTGCCCCGGCGGCTGCCTGTACAGCCGGCCCGCCGACCGCAGCGACGGCTTCACGAACCTGTCGCCGAAGATCGAACTTGCCTTCGCGGCTTCGGCAACCGACAGGCTCTACGTCTCGGCGGGCCGCGGCTTCCGGCCGCCGGAGATGACGGAGCTGTATCGCCTGCAACGCCAGCAGCGCAGTGCGGAGCTCGGCTCGGAACGGATGTCGGCGCTCGAGGCGGGGTGGAAGCACGCGGGGAACCGGCTCGGCGCCTCGATCGCTGCCTTTGCGATGCGCAAGGATGGCGTCATCCTGCGCGAATCGAATGGCTTCAACGTGGGCGACGGGCGCACCACTCACGAGGGCCTCGAGTACGAGCTCTCGGTGAAGCTGCCCGGCCGGCTGACCGCCTCGGCGTCAGGCAGCGTGACGCGCCACCGTTACGACTTCGATCGCGTGGTCGAGGGTGGCGAGACCATCGTGCGCGGCCTCGACGTGGACACCGCGCCCAGGCAGCTGCACGCGCTGCAGTTCGACTGGCGCCCGGTCGACGAACTGTCGGCCACCCTGGGCCTGCGGCGCGTCGGGCGCTACTTCGTCGACGCCTCCAACCAGCGCGCATACCCGGGACACACCAGCCTCGACCTGCGGGTCGCCTGGCGCCTGGGGCCGCGCCTGCGCGCGACGCTGCAGGTCGACAACCTTGCCGATCGGGCCTACGCCGATCGGGCCGACTTCGCCCAGGGAGACTGGCGCTATTTCCCTGCCCGAGGGCGCGCGGCGTTCCTGGGTATCGACTACTCGGACCGCACCTGAGCGTCACGACCGCCAAGCCCCCGACCCGCGCGGCGCTGCTGGCGCTGGGCGCTGCCGCGTTCGCCTCGAGCGCGACGCTGCGCGCCTGCGACCCGCTGCTGCCGATCCTCGCGGCGGAATTCAGCAGCAGCGTGGCACACGCCTCGCAGACCGTGTCGTGGTACGCGCTGACTTACGGCGTGCTGCAGCTGGTCTACGGACCGCTGGCCGACCGCCAGGGCAAGCGCCGGGTGATCGGCCTTGCGGCGCTGGGCTGCACCGCAGGGAACCTGCTCTGCACTCTGGCGCCCGGCCTCGACGCGCTGGTGGCCGCGCGCGTGCTGGCGGCCGCGTGCGCCGCGGGCATCATCCCGCTCGTGCTCGCGTGGGTCGGCGACACCGTGCCGATGGCGCAGCGCCAGCTCACGCTGGCGCGGCTGATGACGGCGTCGCTCACCGGCATGGTCGCCGGCCAGTGGGCCGCGGGGCTGCTCGCCGGCTATTGGGGATGGCGCGCGACCTTCGCGCTGCTGGCCGGGTTGTTCCTGGCCGCCGGGCTGCGCATCGCGCTCGATCCGCAGGTCCGCGCCGAGACCGGTACCGGTGCCGGCGCCACCCTCGGCCAGCTCGCGGCGCTACGCGCCGTGCTGGCCCGCCGCGCAGCGCGCGTGGTGCTGCTCGCCGTGGCGCTGGAGGGCGCGTTCACCTTCTCGGCGCTCAGTTTCCTGCCGGCCTACCTGCAGGTGGACCACGGGGTCGGCGTGACGGCGGCCGCCGGGATCGTGGCGCTCTCGGGCGCCGGCGGGCTCGCGTTCGCGGCGCTCGCCGGCGTGCTGATCCCCAGGCTGGGCCCGGCCCGACTGGCCCGCGCCGGGGTGCTCTCGATCGTTGCGGCATGGGCGCTGCTCGCCGCCGTTCCGCACTGGGCGGTGGCCGTGCCCTGCGCCCTGGGCGGCGGCTTCGGCTACTACATGCTGCACAACACGCTGACCACGCTGGCGACGCAGATGGCGCCGGCGCAGCGGGGATCCGCGCTCGCGCTGTTCGCCGCCTGCCTGTTCCTCG
>JBIIDW010000206.1:0-4899 GCA_044238215.1 Steroidobacteraceae bacterium | reverse complement strand
TATCACTATAGTATCTGCCTATCCGGTAATTACCCAGGGAGATCGACCATCATGAACAACCCCGTCCTTCGTCCGGCCAGCCGCGAGCGCGAGGTCACCGTCAGCAGCGGCTGGCTGATGCTCGCGGTCGTGCTGCTCGCGGTTGCGGTCGCGATCGCCGCCCTGGTCGGCGCGGCCAACGGCGCCGCACCACGCGGCCTGATCGCGCCCGCCATCGTGCTGGTCGCGCTCGCCTTCGTCGCGCTGTTCGGCTTCTTCACGCTGCAGCCGAACGAGTCGCGCGTGCTCGTGCTGTTCGGCGAGTACCGCGGCACGGTCAAGCAGCATGGCTTCCACTGGGGCAACCCGTTCTACAGCAACGGTTCGTCGACCTCGTCGCAGGTCGCACACGCCATGGCCGCGCACGGCGAAGGCGGCAAGCCGTCGACTTCGGTGGTGCGCAGGAACCCGCGCATGAAGGTGTCGCTGCGTTCGCGCAACCTCGACGGCGCGCGGCTCAAGGTCAACGACAAGCAGGGCAATCCCATCGAGATCTCGCTGGTGCTGGTGTGGCGCGTGCAGGACACGGCGCAGGCGATGTTCGACGTCGACGACTTCGAGGAGTACGTGGCGATCCAGTCGGAGTCGGCGCTGCGGCACCTCAGCAGCCAGTACGCCTACGACCACGGCGAGGAGCATGAGATCACGCTGCGCAGCGGCACCGACGAGGTCTCGCAGGCGCTGGCGGCCGAGCTGCAGCAGCGGCTGGCGCGCGCCGGCGTCGTGGTCGAGGAGGCGCGGCTGAATCACCTCGCCTACGCCCCCGAGGTCGCGCAGGCCATGCTGCGCCGGCAGCAGGCCGAAGCAGTGCTCGCGGCGCGCAGCAAGATCGTGCAGGGCGCGGTCAGCATGGTGCAGATGGCGCTGGCCGACCTCGAGCAGCGCAAGGTCGTCGAGCTCGACCCGGAGCGCAAGGCCGCGATGGTCAGCAACCTGCTGGTCGTGCTCTGCGGCGACTCCGAGGCCAGGCCCGTGATCAATACCGGGACGCTGTACGGCTGAGCGCATGGCGCCCGAACGCAAGGCCTTCCTGCTGCGGATCGATCCCGCGCTCTGGCGCGAGCTCGAGGCCTGGGCGGCCGCGGAGCTGCGCAGCGTCAACGGCCAGGTGGAGTTCGTGCTGCGCGAGGCGGTTCGGCGGCGGCGCGGCGGCGCGCCGCCCGCCGACGGCTCCGCCGGCGCGGACGACGGACCGGCGGAACCCCAGCCCTGACCGCTCGCCCGACCGCTCGCCTGCGCGGGCTTCGGGCGCGGCCCGTCAGAGGTTGGCCTTGCGCTGCCCGCCGTCGACGCCGAGGCACGCGCCCGTAATCCAGCTCGCCCGCGGCGAGACCAGGAAGACGGCGGCGTTGGCCACTTCCTCAGCCGTGCCCAGCCGGCCCCAGGGGATACTCCCGAGCACCCTCGCGTAGAGGGGCGGGTCATTGAGCCTCGCCGCCTCCCAAAGCCCGCCCGGGAACTCTATCGACCCGGGCGCGAGGACGTTGACGCGGATCTTCCGCGGCGCGAGTGCCAACGCCAGCGTCTTCGAGTGGCTGATGAGCGCCGCCTTCGCGGCGGCGTAGGCCGGCGGCGAGCCGGCCTCGAGTCCGGAACCGGACGAGATGTGCAGGATGGATCCGCCACCGCCGTCGGCCATCCAGCCTGCGACCTTCCGGCTGGCCCGCACGGCCGCCATCACGTCGACGTCGAAGCCCCTCCGCCATCCCGCCTCGTCGTCGGCAAAGGCGCCGGTCAGCGCGGAGGCATTGTTGACGAGGATGTCGACCCGCCCGAACGCTTGCCGCGCGTGCTCCAGAAAACCGTCGAGGGCCGACGGCTCGGCCACGTCGCAGACATCCGCCACGACCCTGCCGCCCCGCTCGAGCAGCGCCCTCTCCGCGTCGCGCAGCGGCTCGACACCCCGGGCGCAGATGGCCACGTCCGCGCCCTCCTCCGCCAGGGCCAGCGCGATGGCGCGGCCGATGCCCTTGCTGCCGCCGGTAACCACGGCGCACTTGCCACGAAGTCCCAGGTCCACGGGCGTCTCCTTACTGCCGTTACTGCCGTTCCGGGGCCCCGCCGATGGCCGCGTCGAGATCCGCGATCACCTGCGAGAGCTCGCCGGCCATCAGCGCGAAGTCGACGTCGAACTGCGCTGCCGCGTCGAGCTCGCCGCCGCCGTCGCCCGGCTCGGACGAGAGACCGAGGAACTCGATGCGCTTCAGCGCGAGCTCGTCGGTGGACACCAGCGACACCTTGTCGCGCCAGGTCAGGCCGAGCCGTGCGACCGCGAGTCCGCCGTCCAGGTAGCGCAGCACGTCGCGCGAGTCGAAGGGCTGGCGCGACCAGCGCACCGCGGCCTTCGACTTGTCGGCGGCCTTCAGCTCCAGCTCCGGCTCGATCAGCCATCCGCCGGGCACGTCGCCGTGGCGCAGCCAGCCCGCCATCCGCGCCGCCGGCGCGCGATCGCCCTTCAGCGGCAGCACCGGGAAAGTCTCCAGCGCCGCGCGCATCGCCTCGACGAAGGTCTCGGCGCGCTTCGCGCCGGCGGCCTCGACGACGCACCAGCCGCCCTGCGGGTCGAGCCAGGCGCGCGTGACGCTGCGGCGCGACAGCGCCCGTGCGCGCAGTTCCTCGGTGACCCGCAGCTTGAGCTCGCGCATCTGCCGACGGCCCACCGGGTAGCCCTGGCCCTCGGCGAGCTCCGCGGCGCGCTCCAGCGCAACCTGGCGGATCACCGCGGCGGGCAGGATCTTCTGGTCGAGGCCCAACGCCACCAGGTGGTGACCCGCGACCGTGTGCACGAAGCGGTTGGTCGGTCCAGCAGGGACCCAGCCGCGGCTGGACATGTCGAACGGCCCGCAGGGCTGCAGCACGGCCGCCTCCAGGCGCGCCTCGAGCTCGGCGACCGGGACGGACCAGCCTGCGGGAAGACGATAGACGACGGCATTACGGAACAGCATGGGAACCCACGGAACGGGCAGGGAAAGGGACTGCTCAGCCGAGCAGGAACAGCGACAGCCGCGGGAACGCGGCGACGATCACCAGCGCACCGAGCATCAGTGCGATGAACGGCAGCACGGCGCGCACGACGGTCGGGAAGTCGACCCGGAACGCGCCCATCGCGACGATGAGGTTGAGCCCCATCGGCGGCGTCAGGTAACCGATCTCGAGGTTCACGGTCATCATGATGCCGAAGTGGACGGGGTCGATACCCTGCGCCGCAGCGACCGGCTGCAGGATGGGCGCGAGGATGAGGATCGCGGACCCCATGTCCATGACCATGCCGACGGCGAGCAGCAGCAGGTTGGTCACCACGAGGAAGCTGGCGGGCCCCTCGAACCAGTCGTTGAGCGCCGCGACGATGTGCCCGGGCACCTGCTGGTAGGACAGGAACACGTTCAGCGACAGGGCCATCATCAGCACGGGAAACAGCGAGCCGAGCAGCCGCGTGGTCTCGCCCGTGATGCGGAACAGCCCGCGCCAGTCGAGCTCGCGGTGCACGACCATCTCGATGAACACGGCGTACACCAGCGCCACCGCCGCCGACTCGGTCGCAGTGAAGTAGCCGCTGTAGATGCCGCCGAGGATGATCAGCGGCAGCATCAGCGACCACGCGCCCGCGCGGAACGCGGCGCCGAGTTCCGCGGCGTCCCAGGCCGGCAGCCGCCGGCGCCAGTTCACGGCGACCGAGTAGGTCGCGAACAGGGTGATCAGCAGCAGGCCGGGACCGATGCCGGCGAGGAACAGGTCGGCGATCGAGGTGCTGGTCATCACGCCGTAGAGGATCAGCGGGATGCTGGGCGGGATGATGATGCCCAGCGTGCCGCCCGCGCAGATGATCCCGAGCGAGAACGACCGCGAGTAGCCCGCCTGCAGCAGGGCCGGGTACATGATGCTGCCGACCGCGAGCAGCGTGACGATGCTGGAGCCGACGATGGCGGCGAAGAGTCCGCAGGAGAGCACGGTGGCGATCGCGAGGCCCCCGGGCACCGGACCGGTCAGCGCGCGCATCAGCCGCACGAGGCGTGGCGCGATCGCCCCGCCGGCCATGACGTTGCCCGCCAGCAGGTACAGCGGGATCGACAGCAGCACGTCGCGGTTCAGCGCGTCCCAGCCGTCGAACACGATGTACTCGAGCGCGCCGTCGCCCCAGACCAGGTAGGCGTACGCCGCCGCGCAGCCCAGCACCACCAGCAGGTTCTGCCGCAGCACGAGCAGCAGCAGCACCACGGCCAGCAGGCCGAGCACGGTCACGCGTCGCCCTCGCCGCGCGGCGCCGGCACGAGCGACGGCCAGCGCGCGTGGGCGGCGTGCCGCAGCGCGCAGAGCACGAAGGCGAGCGGCAGCACGCTCTGCACCGGCCATACCGCGATGCGCAGCACGTAGGAGCGCTCGTCGAGATCGCGGGTCTCGAGCACCACGCGCAGCGCGATCCACGCGAACGCGAGGCAGAACGCCGCCGTCAGCGCCTCGCCGACCCGAACCAGCACCGGCTCCCACGCCGCCGGCAGCCAGCGGTCCGCGAAGCGGGGCCGCAGGTGCGCGCCGGCATCGGAGGCGAGCCCGATGCCGACCAGCGTCACCACGACGTTGGCGTAGACGCCGACCTCACGGGCCCAGGTGATGCCGGTGCCCCAGATCTCGCGCACCAGCACGTCGGCGAAGATCACCGCCGCGAGCGCCGCGAAAGCGGCGAAGGTGACGCCGAGCTCGACGCGCCGGAGCACGTCGAGCAGGCGGATCACGGAGGGCGGCGGCGTCATCGGCGCAAGTCTACACAGGAGCGGGTGGGTGCAGGAGCGCGAGGCGGCGCCCGGCGGCGGTTGCGGCCGCCGGAGCGCGTTGGCATAGTCGATCGCGCTCCCGCCGCGCCCT
>JBIIDW010000263.1:0-4239 GCA_044238215.1 Steroidobacteraceae bacterium | reverse complement strand
GGACCTGCTGGCCAATCCTCACCTCGATCGCATCGTGTACAACACCGTCATCCGTCCGGTCGAAACGGCCAGTGGCGACACGGCGGCCGTCCCACCGGGCGTGCCGCTCTACCGCATCGCGGAACTGCACTTCCGCGACATGGCTGCGTACGAGGCCTATCGCGCCTGGTTCAAGGACCATCCGCTGCCGGCCGAGCGCGGCCCGGCGGGGCGTACCGATTTCAGGTTCTACGTGCTGGCCGACGTGGTCGAGGCCACGCGCGGCTGAGACTCCCGCGCGCTAAGCTGCGCGGATGGAAGCCTGGTGGTTGATGCCGGTCGCGCTCGCCGGAGCACTCGTCGGCGTGCTGTGCAGCGTCGGCTGGGCCCGCGCCCGCGCGCGCGCTTCGGAGATCGTGCTGCGCGAGCAGGTGGCGGCGCTCGAGGCTACGCTCGAGGCGGAGCGGCGCGCGACCCGCGAGCAGCGGGCGTTGCTCGACAGTTCGCGACAGGCGCTGTCCGAGTCCTTCCGCGCGCTGTCGGCCGACGTGCTGCAGGCGAACAGCCGCCAGTTCCTCGATCTCGCCCGAACCCAGCTGGAAGGGGCGCAGGCCCGCGCCCGCGCCGAACTCGACGGGCGCAGCCAGGCTTTCACCCAGGCGCTGCAGCCGCTCGGTGATTCGCTGGCCCAGGTCCAGGCGCGTTTGCGTGATCTCGAGCAGGCCCGGGTCGGCGCGTACGAGGGCCTGCGCGAGCAGGTCGCGAACCTGCTCAACGAGCAGAAGGCGTTGCGCGGCGAGACGCGAAATCTGGTGGGGGCGCTGCGCCAGCCGACCGTGCGCGGCCGCTGGGGCGAGATCCAGCTGCGCCGCGTCGTCGAACTCGCCGGCATGCTGCCGCATTGCGATTTCCTGGAGCAGCACACGGTCACCGTGGAGGAGGGGCGGTTGCGGCCGGACCTGCTGGTCAAGCTGCCCGGCGGCGGTGTCGTCGTGGTCGACGCCAAGGTGCCGCTGCAGGCCTATCTGGACGCGCTGGAGGCACCCGACGAGGCGACGCGCTCCCTTCGGCTGGTCGAGCACGCGCGCCACCTGCGCGGTCACGTCGCGCAGCTCTCGCGGCGCGGCTATGCCGAGGGTGTGCGCGCAAGCGCCCCGTTCGTCGTGCTGTTCGTGCCGGGCGACCTGTTCTTCAACGCTGCCCTCGAGCAGGACCCTTCGCTGCTCGAGGCCGGCGTCGAGGAGGGCGTGCTGATCGCGACGCCGACCTCGCTGATCGCGCTGCTTCGTGCGGTGGCACTGGGCTGGCGCCAGGATCAGCTCGCGCGCAATGCCGCGGCGATCGGCGATCTCGGTAAGGAGCTCCACGCACGCCTCGCGACGCTGGCCGAGCACTGGGCGGCGGTGGGCAAGAACCTGCGCCAGGCCGTCGAGGGCTACAACCGCGCCACGGGCTCGCTCGAGACCCGGGTGATGGTCGCGGCCCGCCGCTTCGAGGCGCTCGACCCGGGTTTGCCGGCAGCGGCACTGCGTCCGCTGGAACCCGTCGAGGCGCTGCCGCGGCTTCCCGCCACCGACGGCGCGCCGCCGCCAGACATGAAAACGTGAACTGTGCCGCCCTTGGCCGCAGGGCGGCCGCGTAACCTGCGAACTTCAACGGTACCCACAGGCATCGCACAGGTCATCGCGGCAATGTCCGCCCATCCGCCCGTTTCCGCAGGCGACTCGCTCGTCGAGGCCGTGCCCGATTTCATCGCCTTCGTCAGGCGGGATGGCGTCGTGCTGCGGCATCTGGGGGGACGTCGCGTGCTGCCCGAGGGGGCGCGGTCGGCGACCGGCCGCGGGCTGGGGGCGATCTGGCCCGAGCCCGTGGGCGGGCAGCTGCGCGTGGCGCTGCGCCGTGCGCTCGCCGATCGCGGCAGCGCGGAGGTCACGTTCCTGCTGCAGGGCCACCGCTACGATGCGCGGTTCACCGCGCGCGGTCCCGATCGGGCGCTGTGCGTCATCCGGGACGCCGGCGAGGTCCGCACCGAGGCCGCGGCCGACGGCGTTCGCAGCACCGACAAGTCGCGCCGGGAGTTCCATTCGACGCTGCAGGCCGCGGTCGCGGACGCCACGCTGCAGGAGCGGCCGCTCGCGGTGGCGCTCGTCCATCTCGACGGCCTGGACGAGGTTGGGCGCGTCATCGATCCTTCGGTGGGCCGTCAGCTCTCCTCGGCGCTGCTCGCCCGCGCCGCGCACGCGGCATCGGACTGGACCGTGGGGCTTTATGGCGAGACGGGCCTGGCGTTCATCGCTCCCGGCGTGGCGGACGAGGCTGCGCTGACGGACCGCTGCGCCGCGATGCTGCGGGCGCTGGCCGAGCCCGTGGACGTCGGCGACGCACGGTTCGCGGTGGCGCCCAGCATGGGTGTCTCCCGCCTCGGGCACGACGGACACGGCGCGCGCGAGCTCGTCGAGTACGCGCGCGAGGCCCTGCTCGACGCCCGCCGGGCCGAGGATCCGCGGCTGCGCTTCTATTCCAGCGGCGTCGACATCGGCGCCGTCGCGAGCCTCGACTTCGAGCGTGAGCTGCGCGAGGCCATCGCCGCCGACCGCCTCTCGCTGCGCTATGCGCTGCGTGCCGAACTCGACACCGGACGTCCGGTCGCCGCCTGCGCCTACCTGCGCTGGCCGCAGGCTCTGCGGCGCGAGCTGCGCGCGGCCGACTTCCTGCCGATCGCGGAGAGCACCGGACTCGCGCTCGAGCTCTCGCGCTGGGCGCTGGGCCGGCTGCGGCGCGACCTGCCGGCGCTCGCGGCGACGATGCCGGCGGGCCTGCGCTGGTCGTTCGGCGCGCTGCGCCAGCACGTGGCCCACGAGGCGCTGCACGACGACATCGAGGACTGGCTGGGCACCGGGTCACTGCGGGCCGAGCAGATCGAGCTGCGGATCGCCGAGCGCACAATCTCGGCCCTGCCTTCGCCGGGCAAGGCGCTGCGGCGCTTCGCCGAGCGCGGCATCGCCCTGGTCGTCGACGAGTTCGGTCGCGGGTACAGCTCGCTGCCGCGGCTCGCGCGGCTGCCGCTCGCCGGCCTGCAGGTCGACCGCGCGCTGGTCACCGGGGCACGCGACGACGAGGTGGCCCTGCGCGCGACGCGGGCCGCGCTGATGCTGGCGGCTGCGCTCGACATGATGCCGATCGCCGCCGGCGTCGACGACGAGGGTGACCGCCAGCGGATCCGTGAACTCGGCGGCGTGCAGGGGCTGGGCGACCTGTTCGGGCACGCCCAGGGCTTCGAGCAGGCCGGCTCGTCGCGTCGCTCGCACGGCTGAGCCCCCCACGATTTGACGGACGGGTTATGAGACCCGCGTCACGATTCCGCGGCGGGCGTACCGGGCAGGGCGCTCAGCCCGGGAATCCCCAACCGCGTCAAATCACGTCTCGGGCCCGCCACCGCACGCAGTCGTGCGGGCGCCCCGGGAGCACATCATGACCAAGACCATTTCGCCGGGAATCCACATCACCGCCACCGCCGCGATCGCCAGTGTGCTGGCCCTTGCGGCGGGCGCCGACGCCGCTGCGCGCGGCGCCGGGGTGCACCCCGAACCGCTGCCGGTCGCCGCCGCGCAGACGGCGCGGGCGACGTACATCGTCCAGGCGCGCAGCGCCGCCGACGCAGCCGTGCTGGTGCGGGCCGCCGGCGGGCGCGTCATCAGCGAGCTGCCGCTGATCCAGGGCGTGGGCGCCGAACTGAGCGACGCCGAAGCCGCGGCGCTGCGTGCCGAACCCGGCCTGCGCGTGCACGCCGACGTGCGCGTGAAGTCGACGGCCCAGGCGTCCGGCGACGGCGCCGCGCTCAAGAACGCGAACGGGATGGTCACGACGGCGTACCCGTCGCTGGTGCGGGCCAATGAACTGCACGCACGAAACATCACGGGCGCGGGCGTCGCCATTGCCGTTCTCGACTCCGGGCTGGCGAGGATTCCTGATCACGACCTCGCCACGCGCCTGGTCGCGAGCGCCGACTTCACCGGCAATACCCCGGGGACGCCGGTGGCGGCCGACCCCAGCGGCCACGGCACCCACGTCTCTTCCATCGCCGCCAGCGGCGTGCTGCCCAAGAACTCCACGCTGAGGCACGGGGTGGCGCCGGGCGCCCGGCTGGTCGTGGTGCGCGCGCTCGATGCGGCGGGCAACGGCAGCTACCTCGACGTGATCGAGGGCCTGCAGTGGATCGTCGCTCGCAGGGCCCAGTACAACATCCGCGTCCTCAACCTT
>JBIIDW010000205.1:0-4906 GCA_044238215.1 Steroidobacteraceae bacterium | reverse complement strand
GCGACGTCGTCCGCGCCAGGCGGCGCTTTCTGCGCCGCGTCGGGGTGGCCTGCCGGCGGAGTGACCCCGTCCGCTGCGGGTGGCAGCGGCGCAAAGCCGCCGCAGCCCTCGGGCAGGTCCGCCGCGTCGCCCATCACCAGCCCGCGAAGGCCGGGCGCCGTGCCGGCCGCGGCGAACTCAGCCAGCGCGGTGCGTGCGCCCTTGAACCGCGCGACCGTGAGCCCGGCGCGAGCTCCGGTCAGCCGGGCGATCTCACCGAGTTCATAGGCGCGGAACTGCATGGGCACCGGGCTGACGATCACGCCGAGGCGGAATGCCGCCAGGTAGACCGCCACGTAGTCCGCAATGTTGGGCAGCTGGGTGATGAGGACGTCGTCGCGGCCCAGTCCGGCCGCGGTGAGCGCACGCGCGTAGCCCGCCGCGCGTGTCGCCAGTTCGGCGAAGGTCAGCCGCTGCGGCGGTTCGCCCGTCAGTGCCTCGCGGTTCGGGGGGTCGACCAGCGCGAGCCGGCCGGGTACTGCGGCGACCGCCTCGTCGAACAGATCGTGGATGCGGCGGTCCGTCCATGCGCCGCGCGCGCGGTGTCGCGCGATGAGTTCCGGTGCGCTCGTCTGCATCGACTGCCCTCCTGGAGTCGGGAGCCGCCAGTATGGCGACTCCGGGACGGTGCTGGGAAGCTGCCGGGGCTCTGGTCATGGCGTCGCGCGCTGTGTTTCCATGGACCCCTCGGGTCGGCAGCGGGGCGCAAGGTCGCGTGGAAGCACGTCGAGCCCGGAGGAGGGCACATGATGCATCGCGAGCAGCCCATGATTGTTGAGCTGCCGATCGAGCCCGCCACGCCCGCGGCGCTGGAAGGCTACGGCTACGTGATCGGCCGGCCCGATACGGCGGTATGGGGGCGCATCGACTACTACGGCGACGCGGCGCAGGTGCGCACGCCCGTGCAGTTCGTGTCGAACGACGACATGACGCTGAACCTCGTGACCTTCAACCGGCGCGAGCCGGTCGTGCGCTGGATGGAGTACCACAGCAAGCACACCCAGACCTTCATACCGCTGTCCGGCCGGCCATTCGTCATGGTGCTGGGAAAGCCGACCCGGCGACGGCCCGACGGTTCGATGGATGAAAGCCAGCCCGACCTGCCCGACCTCTCGAACGTCCGGGCGTTTCATTTCGACGGCAGCTGCGGCGTGTGCATGCACGTCGGGACCTGGCACGAGGTGCCGTTCCCGCTGCAGGACGCCACGCATTTCGTGGCGGTCGTGACCAACGAGACCAACCGCAACCTCGAGGAGCACGACAAGGTCAACTTCGAGGCCGACGGCGGCGACCTGACGAAGCGCAACCTGCAGCATCGCCTCGGGCGTCAGCTCCGGATCGACCTGGCGACGCTGCCGGCGACGGCGGGAGCCCTGCGCCATGCGTGAGCGCGTGGCGCTGACCTGCGCCGTGACGGGCGCGGGCGACACGGTGTCGAAGCACCCGGGCGTGCCGGTCACGCCGGCGCAGATCGCCGCGGCCTGCGTCGAGGCCGCCCAGGCGGGTGCCTCGATCGTCCACGTGCACGTGCGCGATCCGGCTACCGGCAAGGGCGCGCGCGAGCCGGCGTTGTTCCGCGAGGTGGTGGCGCGCGTGCGCGACTCCGGCACCGACATCGTGCTGAACCTCACCGCCGGGATGGGCGGTGCGCTGAACCTGCATCCCGATGACCCCTCGGTGATGATCGAGGGCACCGACCTCGCCACGCCCGAGGCGCGCATGCAGCACGTGGTCGAGCTGCTCCCGGAGATCTGCACGCTCGACTGCGGCAGCATGAACTTCGGCCACGACGTGGTGGTCAACCGCGTGCGCGACCTGGAGAAGATGGCGGCGATCGCGCAGCGTCTCGGCGTCAAGCCCGAGCTCGAGGTGTTCGATCTCGGCCAGATCGAGATCGCGAAGCACCTGATCGCAGCGGGGCTGGTGAGCGGTCGGCCCCTGTTCCAGCTCTGCATGGGCATTTCCTGGGGTGCGCCGGCGACCACGGAGGCGATGGTGTCCATGAAGTCCGCGCTGCCGCCGAACGCCGACTGGGCGGCATTCGCGATTTCGCGGATGGAGTTTCCGTGGGTGGCGCAGGCCGCGCTGCTTGGCGGCAACTGCCGCGTCGGGCTCGAGGACAACCTCTATCTCGGCAAGGGTCAGCTTGCGAGCAACGGCCAGCTGGTGGAGCGGGCCGTCCGTATCCTCGAGACGATCGGCTTCGGGGTGATGACGCCGGCCGAGGCGCGAACACATCTCGAGCTGCAGAAGCGCTGGTAGTGGTGCGCTCGATGCCCACCTGGGTGTATGCGGGCTGGGGCTTCGGCACGCTGGCGCCTGCGCTGGTGCTGAGCCTGACGAACATCCTGCTGCTGCGCTTCATGACCGACCACGTTGGCCTGAGCGCGGCCGTCGGCGCCGCGCTGATCGCCTTCAGCAAGATCTACGACGCCGTGACCGACCCGCTCGGCGGGCTGCTCAGCGACAAGACCCGCAGCCGCTGGGGCCGGCGCCGGCCGTGGCTGCTCGCCGGCACGCTGATGCTGGCGCTGTCGCTGGTCGCGCTCTTCTGGGGACCGGCGCTCCAGACCCCGAGCGCCGCCGCCTGGTACATGGGCGCGATGCTGATCTTCTACGCCACCGCATATTCGGCCTTCAGCATCCCCTACATGGCGATGCCCGCCGAGATGACGCAGGGCTATCACGACCGGTCCTACCTGATGTCGTTCCGCATCTACGCGGTTGGCCTCGCGGGTCTCGCGGCCTCCGCGGGCGGGCCGGCGCTGATCGCCGCCTGGGGCGGCGGCCTGCAGGGGCACCGGCTGATGGCGCTGACGCTCGCGCCCGTCGTGCTGATTGCGGGTCTGGTCTGCTTCCTCGCCACGGCCCGCGCGCCATTCGTGGCGGCACCGCCGGCGCATCGCGTGCCGCTCGGCGAGCAGCTGCGGCTGGCGCTGACCAACCGACCGTTCGTGGTCCTGCTGGTGATCAAGTTCTTCACGCTGATGAACCTCGGCACCGCGGCGGCCTTCCCGTTCTTCTTCCAGCGCATACTCGGGCTCTCAGACGGTTACCTCAGCCTCTACCTGCTGGTCTCGTCGCTGTCGCTGATGCTCTCGCAGCCCCTGTGGCTGGCGCTGTCGCGACGCCTCGGCAAGAAACGCGCCTACCAGTTGGCGCTCGCGTTGCCGGTCTGCGTCGGCGCCTCCTGGTTCCTCGCCGGTAACGGCGAGCCGCTGCCGCTGCTGCTGCTGCGCGCGCTGCTGTCGGGCATCGGCTCCGGCGGTGCGCTGCTGATGGGCCAGTCGCTGCTGCCCGACACGATGGAATACGACTATCGACGCACCGGGCTGCGCCGCGAGGGCGTGTTCTCCGGCCTCTACACCACGATGGAAAAGGCCGCGTCGGCCATCGGCATCGCGGCGGTCGGCACGTTCCTCTCGGCGATGGGTTACGTGCAGTCGCGGGGCGTCGCGGTCGAGCAGCCGCCGAGCGCGATCACCGCGATCCTGCTGTGCGTCGCGCTGCTGCCGGCTGCGGTCAGCGTGGCGAGCGCCTGCGCGCTGATGTTCTACGACCTCGACGAGGAGAAGCTGCGCATGGCCCGTCGGCTGGCGTGAACCCGGTACCGCAGAGTGAACGAATGGTGACTCGGCGGGAACTTCTGACCGGCGGTATCGCGACGGCGGCCGCATGCGGCGCACTTGCGCGGTCCGAGCCTTTCCACGACAACGGGCCAGTGACTGCGGGGCTGGTCGTGGGGCCGGGCCCGGACGGCCGCTGTGACGATTCCAAGGTCGGCATCGGTGTACCGCGCTGGGATGCGCGCTCGCGGCGCTGGCTGCTCTGGTACTACTGCCGCGATGCGGCCTACGACCCCGGCGCGCCGCGCTCCCTCGGCACTGGCCGGGTGGCGCTGGCGATCTCGCGCGACGGCCTCGACTGGAGCCGCTTCGACGGGCCGCTCGGCAAGGGCGCGGTGCTGGAGCACGGCGTCGAGCCGGACTACGACGCGCTGCACCTCGGGATCACGGACGTCACCTGGGCGCGTGGCCAGTGGTGGATGTGGTGCTTCGGCGGCAATCGCGAACGCCGCCCGACCATCGCCGGCGCGCTTCCCGGCATGGGCATGCGGCCGGGGCTCGCGACCAGCCGCGACGGCATCCGCTGGACGAAGCTGCGCGGACGCGGGCCGGGCGGCGCGCTGATCGACATCCGCAACGACCAGGAAGTGTTCGCCTCCTGGGTCAACGGCCTCCACGACGACGGCCGCTTCGGCATGTTCTTCACGTCGGTCGACAACGGCGTGTCCCTGTTCCGCAGCTGGGTCAGCTGGTCGACCGATGCGCTCGCGTGGAGCGCGCCGCAGGAACTCGTGTGGGAAGACGGCGCGCGCGACTGGGACGCGAAGGGCATCATGACCCGTCACATCCAGCGCAACCCGCTCGGCGGCCCGGGACGCTGGCTGATGCTCTATACGGCCCTGCACGGCGACGAGGCGCGAAGCATGCAGCGCTCGATCGCGGCAGCCGTGTCCGACGACCTCGTGCGCTGGCGCCACCTGCACGATGCGCCGATCCTGACAATCGGCGCGCCCGGGTCCTGGGACTCCGGTGGGGTGTCGGCGCCGCAGCTTCTGAAGGTCGGGCGCGAGCTTCGGCTCTACTACTTCGGCTTTCCGCCGCCCCAGGACGAGGAGCGGCTGCCGAAGGGCGTCGGTCTCGCAATCAGCCGCGACGGCTCGCTGCTCGGCTTCGAGCGGCACCGAGGTCCCCCGGCAGCGTGAACCGGCGGTCGGGCTGGCGTTGGATCCTGGGCATCACACGGTCAATATATCCCGGCTGCATCCCCCGGGAGGCCTCGTGTGAGCATCGCGACCGACTAC
>JBIIDW010000204.1:0-4915 GCA_044238215.1 Steroidobacteraceae bacterium | reverse complement strand
CTCACGTACTTCGACGCCATCCAGAACCAGCTGGGCACGCCCGTCATCCGCGGCATCTCCCAGACCAACCTCAACAGCCCCGACCGCAACGTCGCGATCTTCTACGGCGGCGTTTACCTCTCGAGCCCGAGTGCAGCCAACCTCGAGATCATCGACGTCGACCGCATCGAGGTGGTCAAGGGTCCGCAGTCCTCGCTGTATGGCCGCAACGCCTTCAATGGCGCGATCAACTACGTGCCTGCCGCGCCGACCGGTGACTTCTTCGCCAAGGTCGAGGGCACGGTCGGCACCGACGAGCGCTACGAGGGCAAGCTGATCGTCTCGGGCCCGCTCAGCGAGCGTATCCGCGGGCGCCTCGCGATGAGCTACAACAGCTTCGACGGCACCTACGAGAACGCCGCGGAGCCGGGCGACAACCTCGGCGGCTACGAGACGAAGAACGCCTCCGGCACCCTCGAGTTCGACGTGACCGACGCGCTGAAGATCAAGGCCTTCGGCCTCTACACCGACGACCAGCGCGACCCGGGCTACCTCTACTTCGTCGACGTCAACAACTGCGGCCCGAACCCGATGGCCTTCACGGCCTACTGTGGCCAGATGCTGGCGCGCGACTCGCTGGCCTCGAACCCGCTGGCCGAGGGATTCAGCCGCGAGGTCACGCTCGGTGCGCTCGACATCAGCTACGACTGGGGCCCGCTGACCTTCGTCAGCCAGACCTCGCAATACGACGCGACCACCGAGGCCTTCTCCGACTACGCGGCGAACGGCGCGGGCGACCTGCAGTCGATCATCCGGCTTTCGGACGTCGACGCCCTGGTGGCGATGGGTATTCCGCGCAGCACGGCGTGGTTCCTGGCCCCGGCGGTGCGCACGCAGCGCATCCCGCAGTTCACCGGCAACCCGCCGGTCGACACCCAGTCCTTCAGCCAGGAATTCCGCATCGAGACCGACGCCGAGAAGCGCATCCGCGGCGCGATCGGCGCGTTCTACTACAAGAACGAGACCCGCTCGGTCGCCTCGGCGTCGTTCGATGCCCGCGGCCTCGCCGCCGGCGAGTTCGTGCGCGACGCGCTCGGCTTCACGCTCGGCAACCCGGGGCTCGTGACCACCAACCCGCGCAACCTGTTCGTCACCACGAACCTCGAGCGCGTCGACTACCAGCGGGCCTACTTCGGCTCGGTGGAAGCGGACGTGTTCGACAGGCTCACGGTCGGTGGCGAAGTCCGGCGCGACACCGAGGACCGGCAGCAGACCAACCTGACGGTCGGACCCGCCTCGCTGCAGCGCAAGGAGTTCGAGTACACCACCTGGCGTGCCCACGCCGACCTGTCGGCCTCCGACACGCAGAAGTTCTACGTCTCGGCAGCCAAGGGCGTCATCTCGGGCTTCTTCAATCCGACCGTCGACGCGGCAACCCGCCTGCCGCTGCCGGTCGAGCTGCAGACCTACGATCCGGCAACCAACAAGACGTACGAACTGGGCTGGAAGGCCGAATGGCTCGACCGCCGGATCGGCACCGAACTGACGCTCTTCTACATCGACTACCGCGGGCTGCAGATCAACGCGACGCCGCCGCCGCCAGCCGTCACGGCGATCATCCAGAACCTCGGCAAGGTGAAGTCGCGCGGCATCGAGGCCTCGGTCAACTGGGCCGTCAGCGACCGCATGCGTGTGGGTCTCACCTACGCCTACACGCCGACCGAGTTCGGCGAGAACAGCGTCGAGCCGAGCATCCTGCGCTACTGCGGCGGCCAGGCCACACTGACCGCGCAGGGGGCCAACGCCGGCTTCTGCCGCACCACGCTGTTCCGCGGCGTGTGGTCGCCCGAGGTCGGTGGCCAGTCGCTGCCGCGCGCGCCGGAAATGAACGCCAGCGCCTACGGCTCGTTCGAGGCGCCGCTGTCGGGCGACTGGTCGGTGTTCGGTCGCGCCGACGTCAGCTACACGTCGAAGGCCTACACGATGACCTGGAACGTCGCCGAGATCCCGGACCGCACCATCGTCAATGCGCGCCTCGGCGTCCGCCGCGGCAGCAACCTCGAGGTCGCGCTCTGGGGCCGCAACATCTTCGACGAGAAGTACGTGAGCTCGGTGATCTTCCAGCCGCACTTCAGCCTGCCGATCACGGTGGCCTTCACGCCGAACGTGTCGCAGGGTGAACTGGCCACCTTCGGCCTGACCGCGACCTACCGGTTCGGCAACTGATCGAGCGTCGCTGCGGGCGTGGCCGGGCACTCGGCCACGCCCGCGGCGGACCGCCGGATGCCCGCGTCGGCGCGGGCCAGGATCGCGCCGCTGCGCAGGTCCAGCGTGGCGATCTCCCCCGAGAAGAAGTTCACCGCGTGCACGCGCCCGCCGCGCGGCTCGCTGAGCGAAGCCCAGCCGAAGGAGCCGAGCGGGTAACTGCGCAGCACGCGCCCCTGCAGGTCCATCGCGTCGATGCCGGTGCCGGTGACGACGAGCAGCCGGCCTTCGTCGTCGAACGCCAGCTCGAAGAAGAAGCGGCCGGCGTTCCCTGCGAATGCCGCGACGTCGGGCAGCGGCGTGCGGCGTCCGAGGTCCCAGCGGAAGATCCGCGGCCCTGATTCCGAGGTGTAGACGATCGAGCGGCCATCGGGCGCGATCGCGCTGGAGGTCAGGCCCTGGAAGCCTCCCATGCCGCCATGCACCGGCGTGGCGTGCTCGCGCAGCAGGCGCCCGTCGCGCGAGAACTCGAACAGGTGCCCGTCGCCGAAGCGGCGGGTGCCGGGCAGGAACGGCAGCGTGGTGCGCAGCGGCACCCGCGACTTCGCGCCCGTGAAGTGCTCGCCCAGAAAGAACCGGCCATCGGCTGCGAACGTGACGTGGCCGAACGGCCGCGCCGGTGCGCGGAAGTCGGCGATGCGCCGGCCATCGGGGGCAAAGCGCGCGATCCGGTAGGCGAACGCGTCGAAGGCCCAGAGCGTGCCGTCGGGCCCGAAGCGCAGGCCCTGCACGATGTGCGTGGTGTCGTCCAGCCAGATCGTGTTCCTGAGCCTGAGCGCGGCGTCGTAGTGCAGGATCCGGCCGCGCCCGCGGTGGTCGTCCGCGGGGTCGTTCAGCAGCGTGCAGCCGACCACGACGTCGCCCGGCGCGAACGGCACCGGCGTCGCGCTGGCGGTGCTCGACGCGCGGTCGCGGCCGGCGGCACGGGCAGCCAGCGGCAGCGTCGCCAGGCCGGCCACGACCCGGCGTCGCGAGACCTTCGGCGGTGCAGCGGGCGTGCCCATGGTCGAACCGGGCCGGCCTCGGCTACTTCTTGATCTCGTCCCAGGATGCCTTGCGGCTCGACGACGGCGGCAGGCGGCCGCAGTGCAGGCCGGCGTCGACCATCAGCACCTCGCCGGTGACCGCGCTCGCGCCCTCGAGGAACCAGACCAGCGCCTCGGCGATCTGCTCGGCGGTCGGCACCATCTTCAGCGGCACCATGTCGGCGGCCATCACGAGGAACTGCTGGAACTGCTCGGGCGTCATGCCGCCCTGCAGCCAGCGGGTCTGGATCGCGCCCGGCGCGATCGCGTTGATGCGGATCTCCGGGCCGAGCACCAGCGACAGCGACTGCGTCATCATGTTGAGCGCCGCCTTGCTGGCGGCGTAGGCCATCGACGAGGCGATGCCGGTCACGCCGCCGATCGAGGAGTTGTTGACGATCGAGCCGCGGCCCTGCTTCTTCATGTGCGGCGCCACCGCGCGCACCATCTGGTAAGCGCCGACCACGTTCACCCTGTAGATCGCGAGGAAATCCTCCGCGCTGAGGCCGTCCAGGTCCTCATAGGGGTTGAACTTGGTCTTCGCGGCGTTGTTGATCAGGTAGTCGATGCGGCCCCACTTCGCCACCGCGGCGTCGGCCATGGCGCGGCAGTTGGCGTCGTCGGCCACGTCGCCCTGGAACACGATCGTCTCCGCGCCCTGCGCCTCGCAGGCGCGCGCCGTCTCGTGGGCCTCGGCCTCGCTGCGCGTGTAGTTGATGACGACGTTGCAGTCGCGCCCGGCGAGCATGATGGCGGCGGCGGCGCCGACCCCCGTGGCGGAACCGGTGACGATGGCGACTTTGCGTGCAGAGGCGGACATGGTGGAGCACTCCCTCGGGCTGGCGGATGCCGCCGGCAATCATGAGGCCTGCGCTGCGCCCTGTGGCGCCGCGCGCCCGCCGGCGACCAAGCTAAGGTCAGCCCTGCTGGCGCCGCGCCGCCGGGTATGGCCTGCCGCAGCCGGGGCGCGGTAGTCTGGCGGCACCGTTTCAGGAGGGGGGGTTCCGATGGCATACCGTGACATGCGCGAGTTCCTCGCGGTGCTGGAAAAAGACGGCCAGCTGAAGCACGTCGACGTCCCGCTGGACGGTCGCCGCGGCACCAACGAACTGCAGGCGCTGATGAACTACGTCTGCGCCAAGGACGGTCCGGCGCTGCTGCTGAACAACGTCGATGGCGTCAACACGAAGGGCGTGCCGATCCTGTTCAACCCCTTCGGCACCCGCGAGCGCACCGCCATGACCATCGGGCTGCGCGACTGGCGCGCCGCCAAGCTGCATCACTCCGAGGTGCTCGCCGACCCCTCGCGCTGGATCCCGCCGAAACTGGTGGACCGCGCGTCGGCGCCCTGCAAGGAAGTGATCATCAAGGGCGGCGACGTCTCGATCGACAAGCAGATCCCGCACGTCTGGTTCGGCAAGGAGGGCCCGGCGTACATCACCAACGCCATGACCTTCTCCAAGGACCCGGAAACCGGTGGCAAGAACGTCGGCTGGTACCGCTTCACGCAGTTCCTCGACGCCACGCACCCGCAGGGCGGCAGCTATGCGCCCGAGCGCGCGAAGACCGACCTGGCGGCGTTCTACTGGTGGAACCCGCCGTTTTCCGACATCGGCCGGCACACCTTCAAGGCGCACCTCGCCGGC
>JBIIDW010000203.1:0-4923 GCA_044238215.1 Steroidobacteraceae bacterium | reverse complement strand
GATGCGGACGAGTCCGGCGCCGCGGATCCGCTGCTGGCGCGGACCGCCGTGCCGCACGTCGTGGTCGCCGAGCGCTGGGTCAGCGCCGCCGTTCCGCGTGACGAAACCGATTCCGTGGCCGCCTGGGTCGCGCCCGATGGGGCGCTGTGGGTCATCGCCACGGCCAAGGAGGCGGACGTGCTCGTCGCCTACGACGGCGCGAGCGGCCGCGAGCTGCGCCGCGTCGGCGCGACTGGCAGCGGCCCGGGACAGTTCCGTCGGCCCAACGGTATCGCGGTAATCGGCGACCTCGTGTTCGTCGTGGAGCGCGACAACCGCCGCGTGCAGGTGCTGCGGCTGCCGGCGTTCGAGCCGCTCGGCAGCTTCGGCGAGCAGGATCTGGTGAGTCCCTACGGGCTGTGGGCACGGCGCCTGGCCTCCGGCACGCCAGGCGAGCCGGAGCGCATCGAGGTCATCGTCAGCGATTCGTATGTGGACCCCGACCCCGGCCGCGCGGGCGAGGTGCTGCCGCCGCCCGTCGCGCGCCTCGGCGAGCGCTTCGAGCGGTTCCTGCTGCAGCCGACCGCCGCGTCGCTCGGTGCGCGACGCGTCGCCGGGTTCGGCGACACCGGTGCCGCCGGCGCGGTGCGCATCGCCGAGTCGCTGTGGGGCGATCCTCACCACGACCGCCTGCTCGTCGCCGAGGAGGACCGCGCCACCGGCACCCGGCTGCGCGACTACCTCCTGGGTGGGGGGCGCTACGCCGGCCGCGACGTCGGCGCCGCGCAGTTCAGGGCCCAGGCGGAGGGCATCGCGCTGTGGGCCTGCGCCGACGGCACCGGCTACTGGATCGGCACCGACCAGTTCAGGGACCGCACGCTGTTCCACGTGTTCGACCGGGTCAGTCTCGCGTCGCTCGGCGCGTTCGCCGGGCGGGTGACGGCCAATACCGACGGTGTCTGGCTGCAGCAGGGCGGTACCGCCGCTTTCCCGGACGGCGTGTTCTTCGCCGTGCACGACGACCGGGGCGTCGCCGCCTTCGACTGGCGCGACATCGCCCGGGCATTGGGGCTGAGGCAGCGCTGCAGCGGCGCGTGACGCGCCACGTGCTGCGTGTCCCTTGCGTCCCGTCCATTCTTCCAACAACATACCGACCGGTCGTAATGTAATCGCGCGGGGGCGGTTTGGAACCTCAGGCAGGGCAGGGCGACGCGCCGGTGCGGCTCCGTCGTCGCATCCGGTTCGGCGACTGCGACCCGGCCGGCATTCTCTTCACGCCTCGCTATGCGGAACTCGTGTTCGAGGCCATCGAGCTCTGGCTCGAGCAGGTGTTCGGCCACAGCGTCGAGGACCAGCTGCGCGGGCGCGGCACGCCGACCCCGGTCCGTGCGTACTCGGTGGAAATGCGCCGCTCGCTGCGACCCGGCAACGAGGTCGACCTCGCCGTCTGGGTCGAGAGCATCTCGGTCCGCTCGTTCACGCTGCTCGTGATCGGCTCGCTGGCCGGAACGATCGTGTTCGTCGGGCGGATGTCCTGCGTCACCACGGATGAATCCCGGCGCCAGGCCGCCGAGCTGCCTCCACGGCATCGCGAGATCCTCGAGGACTACCAGCGCCGCTGTGGTGCGCTCCCCGAGGGCACGTGAGCGGCCCGTCCGTCGTCGGCGGCCGGCAGCGCGAGTTCCGCGACGCCCTCGGCCAGTTTGCCACCGGCGTCACCGTCATCACGACGCGTCGTGGCGACGGTGCACCCGTCGGGATGACCGCCAGCAGCTTCAACTCCGTTTCTCTGGATCCGCCGATGGTGCTCTGGAGCGTCGCGAAGGCCTCTTCCAAGTGCGCAGCGTTCGAGGCCGCCGACGCGTTCGCCGTCAACGTGCTGGCCGATGACCAGGTGGCGCTGTCCCGCAGGTTCGCGCGCGGCGGCGAGGCGCAGTTCGAGGGTGCGGAATGGCGCGAGGGTCTCGATGGCCTGCCATTGCTCGAGGGCTGTGCGGCCAACTTCCAGTGCCGCAAGGTCTACCAGTACGAGGGCGGTGATCACCTGATCATCGTCGGCGAGGTGCGCGACTTCCTTGCCGTCGATCGCCGCGCGCTCGTGTTCCATCGCGGCCAGTACGCGCGCGTCGAGCCCGGCCCCGGCGCGCCGACGGCGCCCGACGGCGGCTACGAGCAGGACTTCCTGATGGCGCTGCTGATGCGCGCCGCGTTCGAGTTCACTGGTCCGCTGAAGGAGCGCTTCGCTGCGTTGCCGTTGTCGGAAGCCGAGATCCGCGTGCTGAGCTTCCTGAGCGACGCTCCGGCCGGGCGGCGCCTCTCGACGCTCGCGCACGGCACGATGCTGCCGCCCGACGCCGTCCACCCGGCCACGGCGGCCATGCGCGCGAGCGGCCTCGTGGAAGCCACGCCCGACGCCGATCCGTTGCTGGCCGTGACGCCGGCGGGGCGCGAGCACGTCATCGCCGTACTGGCGATGGCCAAGGCCCACGAAGCCGACATCCTCGAAGGCTACGCGGACGACGAAGTGCAGGCCCTGAAGCGCGCGCTGCGCCGACTGATCAGCCACAGCCGCCGGCAGCGGCGTCAGGGTGGATCGGCTACTTCTGCAACCCGCTGAGCACGATCCGGCAGAATTCCTCCGAGACCTGCTCGGCCGAAAGCCGCCCTGCGCTGGAGAACCACTGGTAGGTCCACGCGCACATGCCCAGGATGCCGAGGCAGGCCACGCGGACGTCCAGGTTCCCGCGGAACTCGCCGTTGCGCACGCCGAGTTCGAGCACGTCGATCAGCGCCTTCTCGAGCCGGTCGCGCTTGCGCCGCAGCGTGGCGAGCTGCTCCTTGCCCAGGTAGCGGCGTTCCTGGAAGAACACCTGCACGTGCGGCCGGTAGCGGTCGACCGCGCTGACCACTGCCAGGACCAGGCCGCGCAGCTGCTCGCTCGCGCTGCGCCCGCCGCCGGTGACGCCCTCGATTGCCGCCAGCTGGTGCGCCACGTATTCGTCGTGGATCACCAGCAGCAGCTCTTCCTTGCTCTTGAAATGGTGGTAGAAAGCGCCCTTGGTGGTGCCGGCCGCCTCGGCGATGTCGCCGACCGACGTCGCGTGGTAGCCGCGATTGCCGAACAGCTCGAGTCCGGACTTCAGCAGCGACGCCCGGGTGCGCTCGGGGTTGTAGGTCTTGGGTTTGGCCTTGCCCTTGGGCTTTCCGGCGGGCTTGGGCTTGCGCTCCGTCAAGAGCATCTCCGGCTCCAGGCAACTGGCGTGCCTTTTCGTCGGATGATACTGGATCACCCCACCCCTGCAATCTTCCGCGCCGCCTCGCCCAGCAGCGCGACCCCTTCCTCGGCTTCGGCGGCCGGCATCCCGGGCCACGACGCCCGCCCGATGACGTGCGTCGCGCCGAGCTCCTCGCCGTACCAGCGCAGCTGCGCGGCCACCTCGTCGGGCGTGCCCACGCAGGCGTAGCTGTTGACCAGGTCGTCGATCGAGACCTTCTGCGCGGCATCCCAGCGCTTGTACTGGCGATACAGCGGCACCAGATGCTCGAGCGCGCGCCGCTCGGCCTCCGCGCGCGTCGGGGCCACGCAGACCTCACGCAGCAGCGGATACTCGCGACGCAGGTCGCGCCCCTGCGCCACCAGCTGGGTGCGATAATCGGCGAACCGGGCGACGAGCTCCGCGCGGTCGCCGTCAGGCGGAATCAGCCAGGGCGTGTCGAGCTTCACCGATCGGGCGATGCCCTGCGGTCCAAACGCGCCGAGCCAGAGTGGCGGGCCACCCTGTTGCACCGGGCGCAGCACGAGTTTCGCGCCGGCCAGTTCACCGGTGAGCCCCTGGTGCGTCACGGGCTCGCCCGACCACAGCGCACGCAGCAGCTGCACGGTTTCCTCGAGGCGCCGGAAGCGCGTCTCGTAGGGGATGCCCAGGGCCTTGTATTCCACCTCGCGGTAGCCTGCCCCGAGCCCGACGATCAGCCGGCCGCCGGAGAGCACGTCGAGCGTGGCAAGCTCCTCGGCCAGCGCGACCGGGCTGACCAGGCTGCCGAGGAAGACCCCGAAGCCGAGCTTGATGCGCCGGGTGTGGGCCGCGAGCCAGCCGAGCAGCGGGATCGGCTGCATGAACGCGGTGCGTGCGAGGTAGTGGTGGCCGACGAATATGGAGTCGAGGCCGGCGGCCTCCGCCACCTGTGCCTGGCGCAACACCTGCGCCGTTTCGGCGAGGGCGTCGCGGCCCGGCGGAAACTGGGCGGTGAGGAACAAGCCGATCTGCACGCGACGCGACCTGGTTGCCGGTACTTGCAACATTCCAACTGGCCGGTATGCTTTAGTCAAGGGCTGGCGGTCGCGACCGGGGGGCGCTGCGACGGTGAATCTCGCTGACGATCTGGCACGGCGTTTTGCCGAGGCGCCCGCGCAACTCGGCGCGGCGTTCGAAAGCGGCCCCGTGCTCACCTATGCCGAGCTCGGCGCCGCCATCGGTGCGCGCGTGCGCGCCCTGCGCGCGCTCGGCGTCCGGCCGGCAGATCGTATCGCGCTCGTCCTGCGCAATGGCCCTGAGTGCCTCCTGCACCTTTACGCCTGCTGGACCCTCGGGGCGGTGCCCGTCACCGTCAGCGCACTGTACGGCCCCCGCGACCTGCGCAGCGCCCTCGCCAAGGCGACGCCCGTCCGGGCCATCGTCGATGCCGGGCTCGACGAGGCACTCGCCGAGCTGCGCGCGGCCCGTATTCCGGCGAGCGTCATCGGTGCCGGCGGCGACTACGCCGCGGAAATCGCGGCCCAGGCCGGCGGCCCGGAGTCGCCGCGCGCGCTCGAGCCCGGCGCCGAATCGGCCGTGCTCTTCACCGGCGGCACCACCGGCGAGCCCAAGGCCGTGGCGATGACCCACGGTGGCACCCTCGAGACGATGTCGAAGCTCGCCGCCGCCTCGCGTGGCAAGCCCGGGC
>JBIIDW010000202.1:0-4927 GCA_044238215.1 Steroidobacteraceae bacterium | reverse complement strand
GTCGAGGATCGCCACGGCCGCCTTCAGCAGGTCCTCGAAGGTGGCCGGATCGAAGGGTGCCGGCCGGCTGGGAGCCTTCGCCTGGTGTTCACGAAAGAACGCCTGCAGGGCGGACACCCCGGGCAGCTCCAGTTCGGCGTAGCAGTCCGTTTCGATCGCGGTGTCGACCTCGCGCGGCCGCAGTTCCAGCGCGAAGTTGGCTGGGTTCAGCGTGATCTCGCAGGACTGCGTCAGCAGCGGGTGCTCGATCGGCGAGCGCGCGCCCTCGCGCTGCCAGCGCGCAACGCCCATTCCCCAGACCAGTTCGACCGGTGTTTCGGCGCCGGCGGCCGCCATCAGCTGGTGGATGGAGAACAACTGGTTGTAGACGCGGATCGCGCGGCGTCGCGGCTTCTCGGCGTCGCTCCACGGTTGCCAGCGCTCGGCGACGTAGCGCTCGTAGAGCCTGACGACACCCGGAAACTCCGCCAGCCGCAGCGTGCGCGGCTCCGGGCCACGGGTGATGATGACCTCGTCGCGCAGTTCCGGGCGCTTGTCCACGGAGCGCGACACGACCACCCACGGCCGCAGCGCGAGATCCGGATCGGGTGGTGGATGCTCGGTCAGGCGCGCGATGCGCAGCCAGACGTCGTCGCCACCCGCGACCAGGTTGTACTGGATGCCCGGCAGCCCGGCGAGTTCGCGCTGGAATACCCTGAACAGGTCGTCGGGCACCGTGAACGGCGCGCGCTTCTTGAGCTTCTCGACCTCGGTGATGTACTCGAGCAGCCGGACCAGCTTGTCTTTGGGGAGCGCCACGTGACTTAAGATAGCCGATCACAGGATCACCACGTGACCCTGAGATACGGTTTCTCAAGCCATCTGTATCACCCGTGGATCAGTCAAAGTCCCGGGCCGCGGCCTGTCAGGCGACCGCCGTCTCGCGGCGCGACTGCTCCAGGATCTCGTCGATCAACCGCTGCTTCAGCACCTCGGCCTGGGCGTTGTCGCCCTGGCATGTACCCGCGGCCGAATGCCCGCCGCCGCCGTGCGCCAGCATCAGTTCACCGACCTCGATCGGGCTGCCGCGGCGGAAGATGGACTTGCCGACCGCGTACACCGTGTTCTGCTTCGCGCGGCCCCACATCACGTGCATGGAGATGTCGCACTGGGGGTACATGGCGTAGACCACGAAACGGTTGCCGGCGTGGATCACGTCCTCGTCGCGCAGGTCGAGCACGACCAGGTTCTCGTGCACCTGCGCCACGCGCTCGAGCTGCGCGCGGAACAGCACGTGCTGCTGGAAGTAGAGATCGACCCGCTCCTTGACGTCCGGCAGGGCGAGGATCTCGCCGATGTCCATGTCGCGGCAGCAGTCGATCAGCATCATCATCAGCTGGTAGTTGGAAATGCGGAAATCGCGGAACCGGCCGAGCCCGGTGCGCGGATCCATGATGAACGACAGCAGGTCCCAGCCCCGCGGCTCGAGCACGTCCTCGCGGCTGAAGGCGGCGGCATCGGACTTGTCGACGGCCGCCATCATCGCCTGGCTCACGCGCGGGAACCGGCGCCGCCCGCCGAAGTAGTCGTAGACCACCGCCGCGGCGCTGCGCGCACCGGTGCGCAGCACGTGATCGGGCTTGCCGACGCCGCCGACCCGCACTTCCTCGCTGGCGTGATGATCGAAGCAGATCGCGCAGCCGGGCACGTAGGGCAGGTTGGTGAGGATGTCGCGCTTGCCGACCTCGACGAGCCCGTCCTGCACGTCCTTCGGGTGGTGGAACACGATCTCGTCGATCAGGTTCAGTTCCTTGAGCAGCACCGCGCAGACGAGCCCGTCCATGTCGCTACGCGTCAGCAGGCGGTAGGGTCCGGCGTTCAGGCTCATCGGTCTTCTCCAGGAGTGGCGGTGCGTGGTTGCTCGATACCCCGGGGATTGTGCTGGCCGTCCGGCCGGGATTCCGTTAGCTGTGTCGCGGAACGCGGGTACCATGACGCCGGACTCGGGCATCAGGAGTGGGCGCCAGCAGCATGCCGGGATCGGTCAGCACCATTCGCAGCGCGGTGCGCGTGCTGCAGGTCCTCGCGGCCCTGAACGTCGAGCATCCCGCGGGCTCCGCGGCGCTCGCCCGCCGGCTCGGGATGTCGCCGGCGACCACCTATCGGTTCCTCGAAACCCTGGTCGACGCGGGCTACGCGACCAAAGACCCCGCGACGGGGCGTTATTCCCCCTCGCACCAGGTGCGGGCGCTGAGCTGCGGCTTCGAGGACGAGCACTGGCTCGCGCAGGCCGCCCGGCCGGTCATCGAGTCGCTCGGGCGCGAACTCGTCTGGCCGATCGCGATCGCGACGCTGTCGGGCCCGGCCATGCTGCTGCGCGAGAGCACCGACATGCAGAGTCCGCTTGCGATCAACCGTTTTGCCCCGGGCCGGCGGGTCAGCCTGGTCGGCACGGCGACCGGACGCGCCTACCTCGCGTTCTGCGGCGAGGAGCAGCGCGAGACGCTGCTCGACATCCTGAGCACCTCGACGGACACCGAGGACGCTGCCGTGGCCGACCGCGAGCGTCTGCGGCGCGAGCTCGAGCAGATCCGCGCCGCGGGCTATGCGGTGCACCGGCGCGCGCAGCGCGTCACCCACCAGTGTGCGATCGCGGTGCCTGTGCTGGGCAACGGCCGGGTGGTCGCGACGCTCAGCATTCGCTACGCGGACACGGCCGTGCGACGGGCCGACGCGATGAAGCGGTTCCTGCCGCGGCTGCGCGCGGCTGCCGAGGACATCGGGCGCGCCTTCGTCGCCAGCGTCGGCAGCGGCGGCGACCCCCGCTGAGGCGGTCGGGCCTCAGGGTGCCTCGACCGGCAGGCGCGCGGTCAGCGCCAGCCCGAGGGCGCTGACCGCCGCTGCAGCCCACAGGGCGCCGGCGACGCCGGCCTCGCGCGCGAGCGCGCCCCACAGCACGGCCCCCAGGGCGAAGCCCGCCATCATGACCAGCGTGAACACGGCCATGCCGCGCGCGCGCAACCCGTCGGGCAACCGGCGCTGCAGCTGCAGCTGGCCGCCCGAGATCACCGCGAACCACGCCGAACCCAGCACCAGCAGCACGACCGCGCGCGCCCAGTCGCCCGGCGCCACCGGCAGCACGGCCAGCATCAGCGCGTGCAGGGCGATGCCCAGCGAGAGCTGGGTCGAGGTGCGGATGCGCCGCGCCACCCGCGGGAACAGCAGCGCCCCGACGATGGCGCCCGCACCGTAGCTGCCCCAGGAGATGCCCAGCCACCGGGCATCGTCGACGAGCAGCGGCAGCATCGCGTGCACGATGGTCGCGCAGAGGAAGAACGTGACGAGCCGCAGCGTGACGCGCCGGTAGACCCCGTCGCGCAGGCAGTAGGCCACGCCCTCGACCAGCGCCGCGCGAAAGCGCCCGCGCACGGCACCACCGCGGGCGAAACGGTCGGGAGAAACCGACAACACCAGCACGAGTGCGAGCAGGTTCGCGGCCGCCGTCAGCGCGAACGTCGCCGACGCGCCGGCCGCGTAGAGCAGCAGGCCCGCGAGCCCCGGCCCGGCGATGCGGGCCACGTTGTTCGCCACGCTGTAGAGCGCGACGGCCTGCCGCAGCTCGCCGTGCGGCGCCAGTTCCGCGCCCGCCGCCGAGAAGGTCGGCAGCGCCAGCGCCTTGCCGACGCCGGCGAGTGCGGTCAGCGCAAGCACGCCGGTGACGCCCACGCCCGAACCGCTGCCGACGGCCCAGGCGAGCACGAAGCCGCAGGCCGCCAGCCAGCACACCGCGATGGCGAGCACGCGACGCCGGTCGAGCAGGTCCCCCAGGGTGCCTGCAGGAACCACCAGCAGCATGACCGGCAACGACGTCGCGGTCTGCACCAGCGCGATCGCCAGCGGGTCGCCGCCCGAGAGCTCGCGGACGACCCAGGCGACCGCCACGTCCTGCATCCAGATCGCGCCGATGGCGAGCACCGCCGCGAGCCAGCCTGCGCGGAACGCGGCCTCGCGCAGCGGCACCCAGACCGGCCGGTCCCGGGCGGAATCCACGCTGGCGGCATCGGGAGGCATGGGGCGCGAGTCTGGCAGCGTCGGCTCGCCCGACCCGCCGCGACGCGCGCGGACGTTCACGGCGTGAAATACCCGGCACACGTCGCTCGCGTAGCATCGGCGCACGACCTTGGCATAGCGGAGCGGCCGACCATGATCATCGTCCAGGAACGCTGGGACGCCGCGGACGCGGAGCACCTGGGAAGGCTGCTCGGCGCCGCGACGCGGAGTGCCGCCGGCGGCCGACCCGCCGAGGCGCTGGTGCTGCTGCCGATCTCCGAGCACGTCCACGGCCTGCGCGAGTCCGACGCCATCGCCCTGCTCGGCCGCCTTGCGGCCCGGCTCGGCGTCGCCATCGCCGGGGCGCTGCACCTCGACGACGGCACGACGGGGTTTCTCGTCGATGCAGACGGCGTGCAACGCATCCGTTCGCCCAAGGTCCTGCCCGATCTCGCCGCGGGCTACTCGGACTCGCCCGCGGCCCTCGCCGAGCCTGCGGCGTTCGAGGTCGCTCGGCTGCCGGAGGGACAGGTTGCCGTGCTGGTCGGCGAGGACGCCACCGTGGCGCACTTCGTCCGCGCAGCGATGTGGCGCGGCGCCGAACTCGTGCTGAACCCTGCGCGCGAGTACACCGACGAGCACTTCGCGCTGCGGCAGCAGGCGCGCATGGCGCGCGCCTACGAGAACCACCTGCTGCTGGCGACGGCCTCGCCGTCGAGCACGGTGCGCGACGATTTCGAGGAACGCCTGCCGCCGGCCTCGGCGATCTACGACGAGTGGGCGCTGCCGGTGCGTGCAAGCGGCGCCGAGAGCTTCCTGCGCGTCTCGATCGACGTCGAGAGCGTGAGGCGACGCCGCGCGGAGTACTTCGGCAACCTGTGCGTGTCGACGCGGCCGA
>JBIIDW010000200.1:0-4971 GCA_044238215.1 Steroidobacteraceae bacterium | reverse complement strand
CGAGCCGGCCAACCCCGCGCGGGCCGCGTGGCTCGGGGTCGCGCTCGGCGTTGCGCCGGGTTTCCACAACGGCCTGTTCATCCTGCAGCTCGTCGTGCTCGCCACTGTTCTTGCGCTCTGGCTGCGCGATGCGGCGCCGCCGCGCCGTGCCGTGCTCGGCTTCGCCGGTGCGCTGCTGGTGGCGACGCAGCTGGTGCTGTTGCCGTCGGAGCCCTACCAGCTGGGCATGTTCGAGTTCGGCCTGTTGTCGTGGTTCCACTTCTACGTCGCGACCTGCACCGCGGTGACGCTGGCGTGGATGGCGTGGCGCCCGTTCTCGCGCGCGCGGCTGGCTGGCCTGGCCGGGCTCGCGCTGCTGCTGGCGGCGCCGCTGGGCGCGCAGTTCGTCTCCGGCGCCGGCTTCGTCTCGGGCCGCTTCTCCATCCTCGAGGAGATCGTCGAGGCCAACAGTCCCTGGGAGCTCTACACCCGGACCTTCGGCCCGACGGCGACCCTGTCCTGGTACTCGTGGCTGCTGTTCGCGGCACCGCTGATGCTGGCCGGCTGCGTGGTGCAGGCCTTCCGCGAGCGCGCGCCCGACCGGCTCTACTTCCTGGTCGCGGCCAGCTTCGGGCTTGCCCTGCTGCTGGCGCAGTTCCGGCTGCAGTATTTCGGCTTCTTCGCGCTGGTGATGGTGCTGCCCTGGGCGCTCGATGCGCTGGCCGGGGCGCGGCGGTGGAACCGCGGCGCGGTGTTCGCCATGGCGCTGGCGCTGGTCGCGGTCGCCTACCAGCCCGCGATGCGCCAGCGGCTGTTCCTGTGGTACCCGCCGGGTGGCGATGCCGCCTATGCCGAGTCGCTGCCGCTGCTGCGCACGCTCGGCCGCGAGTGCCGTCGCGAGCCCGGCCTGGTGCTGGCGCACAGCGACGTCGGCAGTCCGATCCTGTTCCACAGCGACTGCAGCGTGATCTCCAACAACTTCATCCTGCGCGCGGACGACGCGCGCTACCTGGCGCAGATCCCGCAGCTGTTCGCGCTCTCGCCCGAGGAACTGCGCCGCCAGCGGCCCGACATCCGCTACGTGCTGGTGCGCGACGAGCCCTTCGGGCCCACGCCGACCGGCGTGCGACCCGCGGCACCCCCGGGCTGGACGCTGATCGACGCGGTCTACTACGCCAAAGGCGACGGCGGCACCGGCGTCGGCCAGCGGCTCTACAAGGCCGTGGCGCCACAGCGCTGAGGGCGCCAGCCCGGGCATCTACCTATGGACGCCGCGCGCCGCGCGCGCGACCGTCCGCGGATGAACCACACACTGATGAAGGGGCGGCGAGCCGCGGGCTCCGCCGCATTGCTTGCGCTGCTCGTCGCGGCGGGTCTTGCGGCCGGGCCCGCGCAGGCCGAGGAACTCGCGAGCTACACGGGCGCCGAGCTTTACGGCCGCTTCTGCGGCAGCTGCCACGGGGCCGGCGGGCGCGGCGACGGCCCGGTGGCGGCCACGATGAAGGTCGAGGTGCCTGACCTGACCCGGCTGGCGCGGCGCCCGGGCGGCTTCCCGGAGGAGCAGGTGCGGCGGATCATCGACGGCCGCGAGGTGCTCGCCGCGCACGGCCGGCGCAGCATGCCGGTCTGGGGCTACGAGTTCGCCAGCGCCACGACCGCCGAGCCCGACGCCGGTGCCGCAGAGGCCACGGCGCTGATCGAGCGGCTGGTTGCGCACCTGCGCACCATGCAGCGCCCGCCGCTGCCGCCGGCGCGCGGGAGCGCAGGCCGATGAGCGCCGCCGACGACCTGCGCGCGCTGCTGCGGCGGCTGCACGCCGAGCTGCAGCAGGCCACGGCGCTCGACGACGAATCGCGCAGCCTGCTCGGCCTGCTGGCGCAGGACATCGAGAAATTCCGCGAGCACGGCCCGGCGAGCCGCGAGCTCGCCGCACGCTTCGAGGCCGATCACCCCACGCTCGCCGCCACGCTGCGGCAGATCGCCGATTCGCTGGGGAAGGCGGGGATCTGAGGGGGCGCCGCGCCCCCTCAGCCCGGCGCGGGCCGCCGGTAGCGCGGCGCGGGCCTGGCGCCGGCGCTGAAGCTGCGGCGCCGGCGCGCAAAGTCCTGCAGGCGCGCCTCGACGCGCGCGTCGAGCGAGTCGGGTGCGAAGTTTCCGGCGGCGTCGCGCTCGCCGGAGCCGAGGCCCGTCAGCAGTGCGGCGGCCTCGCCGACGCGATTGACCGTGTAGACGTGGAAGCGACCGGCGGCCACCGCCTCGACGACGTCGGCGCGCAGCATCAGGTGCGGCACGTTGCCCTCGGGCAGGATCACGCCCTGGGTGCCCGTCAGGCCCCCGGCACGGCAGACGTCGAAGAAGCCCTCGATCTTCTCGTTGATGCCGCCGACCGGCTGCACGACGCCGTGCTGGTTCACGGAGCCGGTCACCGCGAGGTCCTGGCGTGCCGGCGCACCGGCGAGCGCCGACAGCAGCGCGCAGGCCTCCGCCAGCGACGCGCTGTCGCCCTCGACGATCGAGTAGCTCTGCTCGAACACGAGGCGCGCGTGCAGCGACAGCGGCTCGCGCAGCGCGTAGCGCGCACCGAGCAGGCCCGCCAGGATCATCATGCCCTTGGAGTGGATCGGCCCGCCGAGCTCGACCTCGCGCTCGATGTCGACGACCTCGCCGTCGCCGAGGCGCGCGGTCGCGGTGATGCGCACGGGCTGGCCGAACTGCATCGTGCCGACGGCGTAGACGAACAGGCCGTTGACCTGGCCGATCGCGGTGCCGCTGCGGTCGATCAGCAGGCTGGCGCGTTGCACCGCCTCGTTGAGCTCGGCGGGCACGCGGCCGAGCCGCAGGGCCTGCGCCGCGATCGCGGCGTCGACGTGGGCGGCGCCGATCCGCGTGCAGGAGGCCGCGCCGGCGAGGTGGTCGGCCTCGCGGGCCACGTCCTCGAGGCTGCGGGCGTGGGTCGAGATCCGTCCGGCGTGGGCCGCGAGCCGCGAGCCGTGCTCGATCAGCCGCGCGACCGCGGGCGCGTCGAGCGGGCGCAGGCGCTCCTGGCGCGCGAGGTTGGCGATCATCCGCGCGAAGGCGAGCTCGTTCTCGGGGGTGCGCTCGACGTGGTCGTCGAAGTCGGCGACCACGCGGAACAGCTCGGCGAAGTCCGGGTCGAGCTCGCCGAGCAGCTGGTGCACCCGGCGCGTGCCGACCAGGATCACGCGCACGTCGAGCGGGATCGGCTCGGGCTCGAGCGATACGGTGGTGACGAGGCTCAGCAGCTGGCCGGGTGACTCGATCCGCAGGCAGCGCTCGAACAGCGCGCGCTTCAGCGCCTCCCAGGCGAACGGCTGGGTCAGCAGGCGCTCGGCGTCGAGCACCAGGAAGCCGCCGTTGGCGCGGTGCAGCGCGCCGGGGCGGATCATCGTGAAGTTCGTGACCAGTGCGCCGAACTGCGCGCTGTTCTCGATCCGGCCGACCAGGTTCTGGTAGGTCGGGTTGCCTTCGTAGACGGTCGGTGCGCCCGGCAGGCCGGCGTTGTCGACGACCACGTTGACGTCGTAGCGCTCGAAGCGCAGGTCCGGGTCGGCCTGGTCGATGCCCGGAAGCAGGATCGGCGGGGGTTCGCGGCGCAGCAGCTGCGGCGCGTGCTCGACGAGGTCGGCCTCGACGCGCGCGAGGTGCGCGACGATCGCCGGCAGGTTCGACCAGCGCGCCTTCAGCTCGGCGATCGTGCTGCCGATCGCGGCGCGGATCGTCTCACGCTCGAGTTCCCGGACCCGCCGGCGGCGCTCGCGGTTCCAGTCGGGCACGCTGGCGAGGTGCTGCCGCAGCCGCTCGCCGAACTCGTCGATCGCCGCGCGCCGGCGCTGCTGCTCCTCGGCCGGCAGCTGGCCGAAGTCCTCCTGGCTCAGCGGGGCGCCGCTGCGCAGCGGTGCGATCGCGAAGCCGTCGGGCGTCTGCACCAGCGCGACGTCGCGCTGCTCGGCCTCGGCCTGCAGGCGCGTGAGCGCGCTGCGGGAGCGCTCCTCGAATTCCGCGTCGACGCGCGCGCGCCGCGCGCGGTAGTCCTCCGCCTCCAGCGCCGCGGGCACGGCGGCCCGCAGCTCCGCGACCAGCTGGCGCAGGTCGTGGCGCAGCGCGCCGCCGCGGCCCGCCGGCAGGCGCAGCGCACGCGGCCGGCGCGGGTCGTCGAAGTCGTTGAGGTAGCACCAGTCGCCGGCGGGCGGCCGCTGCGCGGCTTCCTCGGCGGCGACGCTGCGGGCCACGGCGTGCCGGCCGCTGCCGGGCTGGCCCATCACATAGGCGTTGTGGCCGTGCGAGCCGATGCGCGCCGCGAGCGCGATGGCTTCGCGCGCGCGCTGCTGGCCGAGCGTCGGGCCGTCGGCGGGCAGTTCGTCGGTGCCGGAGAAAGGCAGGTTCGCCGGGTCGCAGCGGCGCAGCAGCGGGTCGGGGCCGAGTTCGCGCATCCTTTTACCGTACCGCCGCGCGCCGGCGCCCGGCATCAGGGAAAGACGCTGCGAAACCCGTCACGCCAGGCCTGCGGGATCGCTGGAACACTCTGCAACGTCGCCGGCTGGCGGCAGTGGGTCAACGATCCGGGGTGCCGATGGAAATCGTCGGGAAAACAGGTGTGGCTCTCGCGCTCGTGGGTGCGCTGTGGTGCGTGCTCGTGGCGTTTCGCACGAACGTGCTCTGGGGTCTCGCGTGCATCGCGTTCCCACCCGTGCAGTGGCTGTTCACGGCGTTGCACTGGAGCGAGGCGCGCAGGCCCTTCTGGTGCCTGCTCCTCGGCTGCACGTTGGCGATGCCCTACGCGCTTGCGGTGCGCTGAGCGACGCCGCGCCGCGGCGCCTCAGGCCCCGAGCGGTGCGTCAGCTGACCGGCAGGCCGCGAGGCGCCGGCCGGCCACGTAGCTGGCGAGCACGATCAGCACCACGCCGGCGCCGAACAGCAGTTCCTTGCCGTCGGCCCAGGCGTCGAGGCGCGGCAGCAGCATCTTGGCGAGCG
>JBIIDW010000199.1:0-4999 GCA_044238215.1 Steroidobacteraceae bacterium | reverse complement strand
CCTCCAGCGGGTCTCCCGGCGCGCGGGTCAGGTCGTCGGAGGCCGCGCAGGCACGCCCCCCGGTGTTGGTGAATGCGGCGTAGGGGAGGCCCAGGAAGTAGTCGCCGTTGCCCTCGCGGTTCACCGACTTGAAGGTCACGAGGCGGAGCCGGAAGTCGCACTCGGCCACGTCGAACGCGAACTGGCCCACGGGCTTGCCGAAGCTCCGCGTGCCGACGACGGCCGTCGGCAGGTACGAGACCATCGAGTTCGCGACGAGTTCGCTCGCCGACGCGCTCGCGCCGGTCGTGATGAACGCGATGCGCTGCGTCGGCAGGGTCTGGCTCTGGCGCACGAAGCGGGCCGTCTCCTGCTGCGAGGTCTTGGTGGGATTCAGGCGGGTCGCGAACGACACCTGGCCCTCGCGGTCACCGGCGATCAGGTTCATCAGGAGTTCGGCGATCGACACCAGGCCGCCGCCGTTGTATCGCAGGTCGACGATCACGTCGCGCACGCCCTGGGCGCCGAACTGCGCGAACGCATTGCGCAGCGCCGCGAGGTTGGCGGCCTGGCCGCTGGCGGCGGGATCGGCCACGAAAGACCGGAAGGTCAGGTGCCCGACGCGACGGCCGTCGGCGAGCGTGAGCACGCGCACGCCGGAGGCGGGCACCGGATTGATCTCGAACGAGCGCTTGGTGACGGTCTTCTCCGAGACGGTGCCGGCGAGGCTGCGCCAGCGGATCACGCGCGCCAAGCCCGGCGTCGACGGACCGATCGCCTCGTTGAGCCCGCCGCTGCTGGCGAGGATCGTCGCGATCGGCACGAGGTTGGAGGTCGTGGTGCCGATGGCCAGCAGTTCGTCGCCGCGTGCGAAGCCGGCCTCGGAGGCCGCCGAGTTCTCGAACACCTGGCCGAGGAAGACCGCGCTGCCGCGCGTCAGCAGCGTGAAGCCGAAGCCCGCGGTCTGGCCCTGCAGCAGCGCGTTCTCGGCCGCGATGCCGGTGATGCCGCTGAAGAACCGGTCCTTGCCCTCGGCACGCGCCGTCGCCGTGAGCGCGTCGAGCAGTTCGGCGGGCGTGGCGTACGCCGCCTGGTTGATGCTGGCCGGCAGCAGCTCGGGGAACAGGTACCAGGACTGCGAGGTGTCGAGGACGAACTGCTTCAGGCGCGTGTTGCCGCAGTCAGGACCGGGCGGAGTCACCGGGCTGTCGTCGATGCCGCCGCCTCCGCAGGCCACCACGAGCAGGGCGCAGAGCAGGGCGGCGAGGGCGCGGGAGATCCGTCGCATCATTGGAGTCGACCCATGGCTTCCGCGATGCGGCCGCGGACTTCCGCGAGGCGGGTCGCATCGACCCGCTGCTCGAGTGTGGTGGTGGCGAGTATGCGGCGCAGGTCCTCCAGCGAGCGCAACGCGCGCTCGCGGGGCGGGCCGGCGGGAGGAATGCCCTGGGCGAAGGTCCACTGGACCACGCTCGCCACGGACTCGAGGAGCACGTCAGGGCGGTCCGCAGCGAGCGCGGCACGGGCACGGACCGCGAACATCGGCAGGCTCGGCTGCACGACCACCGCGCGGTCCACGAGGCTGATCGCCTGGTCGGCGAGCCGCCCGCGCAGCTCGGGGGTCGCGACCCGCGAGCGCCACTCCGCGCGCAGCAGCACGGCGTCGAGGTGCCAGGGGTCCGTCCAGCGTGCCGATGCCAGCAGGCCGTCGAGCGCGGCGAGCTCCTGCAGCCGGCCCTCGGTGAGCAGCCGCGCACCCTGCAGGGTCGCCTGGGCCGCCGCAGGCAGCCGCGCGACGCGCGCCCGCAGATCCTCGTCGAGCTCGCCGCGGGCGATCTGGCCTATCGCCCCCTGCAGGTACGCGAAGCCCAGCAGCGCGTTCCCAGGGTCCGCCGCCGACGCTTCCAGGGTCAGCTGGCGGGCGCGGGCCCCGTCGCCCGCGCTGGCGATCAGCATCGCCTGCAGGAAGCGCGCGACCGCGGCATCCTCGACGTGCGGCACCATGCGCCGGATCCGGTCCACGCCGCTGGGATCGATCAGGCGGAAAAACATCTGCCGGCGGCCGATGTAGGCGAAATCCAGCTGGCGCGCGAAGTCGCCCTGGAAGATCCACGGCGCGCCGCGCTGCAGCGGGTCATAGGGTGCGAGCACGCGGCCGGCGGCGTCCGCGGAGAGTCCGCGGCCGAGTTCGAGGACGCTCGAGGTCGCCATGCGGTTGCCGTCGTCCGTGATCAGCGGCGCGCCCGCCGCCAGCGCGCGGGCGCCGTCCTCATCGACCGCCAGCGCGGTCACCAGGTCCTCCAGCGCGTTGATGCCGAAGCGCCCGAAGTGAGCGGGGTAGACGCTCAGCGGCGCGCCGCCGCGCGCCGCCAGGCGCTGTTCGGTGAGCAGCGGCTGCCGCGCCGCGAGGAACACCAGCGTGCTGGGATCGGGCCGGTAGATGCGCACGTGGCCGAACACGTCCAGCAGCGTGGCGGTGAGCGAGCGCAGCAGCGCCTCGTCGAGGAACGCCACGTTCATCCACTGCACGAACACGCCACCGTCGGCGAGCCGGGAACTGGCGAGGGCCATGAACTCGCGGGTGTAGAGGTGCGATGCACCGGCCGTCCACGGATGCGACGGCTGCGAGACGATGGCGCCGTACCGGCGCGAGGTCAGGCTCAGCGCGCCACGCGCGTCGTTGGTCACGACCCGCACCCGCGGATCGCCCAGCGGGTCGAACTTGCGGCGCGCGCGCGTCGCCTCGTTCGCGGCGATGACCTTGGGCTCGAGCTCGATGACGTCGATGCGCTGCATCGTCGGCGGCACTCCCTCGACGACGACGCCGCCGCCGAAGCCGACGATCAGCATGTCGCGCGCCTCGGGGGCGGCGAGCGCCGCCAGCGACGACATCCAGAACTCGCCGCTGAACCGCGGCGGCATGCCCGGGGTATCCATCAGCGCCTCGGGCAATCCGTTGGTCCGCAGCACGAGACCGCCGTCCTGCTGCAGCAGCACGACGCTGGCGCTGCGGCCGACGTCGTAGTGAAGGATCTGGCCGCCGCGCGAGACGCTGAGCGGCGAGGCCAACAGCAGCCGCTCGGGCGGGCCGGGCCGGAACAGCACGGCGCCGGCCAGCAGCACCGTCGCCGCGGCCGCCGCGAACCACGCGCGGCGCCGCGCGAGCAGCAGCAGCGCGAGCACGGCCAGCACGGCGCTGCCGAGCGCTACGAGGCGAATCGTGCCCTCGTAGCGCAGGGCGGGAATCACGAAGAACCCGGCCGCCAGAGAGCCGCCGATGCCGCCGACCGTGTTCCACGCGTAGACGCGCGCGCTGGCCGGCGCCGCCTCCTCGGGGCGGTCCGCGAGGATGCGCACCGCCAGCGGGTAGGTCAGACCGATGGCGAAAGTCAGCGGCAGCAGCAACAGGAAGCCGAGGAACAGGTTGCGCGACAGCCCGGCCTGCTCCGGCACACGCGCGTCGAGCAGCAGGAAGGCAATCGCCGCCCAGACGCCGGCCGCCAGCAGCGCGGCCGCGAGCGCGTCGATGGATCGTTCGCGGTCGCGGGCGAGCAGCGCGCCAGCCGCGCCACCGAGTGCGATACCCGCCAGGAAGCTGCCGACCATCACGCCGAAGGCGTAGATGCTGCTGCCGACGATCTGCGCGAGCATCCGCGTCCACAGCACTTCGTGCATGAACGAGATGGCGCCCGCGAGCAGCATCAGCGGCAGCACCCAGCCGGGGCCGGGTGGCGCGCCGATGGCGAACCGGATGGGAGCGTGCTCATGATGGCCGCTGCCGGGCGCACCGCGACCGGCATCCCGTTCGCGGCGCACCAGCCATGCGGCCAGCAGGAACACCAGCAGGTTGAGCGTCGCACCCACCCACACGCTGCGCCGCAGGCCGAGGGCCGGCAGCAGCACGAAGGCGGTGGCCAGCGCGCCGGCGACGGCACCCGCCGTATTGGCCGCATACAGGAAGCCGATGCGGCGGCCGATCTGGCCCTGCTCCTGCACCGCATGCCGCGCCAGCAGCGGCAGCGTGGCACCCATCAGGGTGGTCGGGATGGCGAGCGCGACGAACGCGCTGGCCAGATAGAACGCCGAGATCGCGACGTGCTCGCTTGAAGGTGGCGAGTCCTGCCCGCCGAACCACGCCGCCAGCAGCGTGCGGCTGGCGAGCAGCAGCGCCGGCACCAGCAGCACCGCACCGACGGCGATGCCGAGTTCCAGCGCCGCGTAGACCCGCACCGGGCGCGAGATGCGCGGCAGCCAGCGTTCCACCAGCCAGGCGCCCAGCGCCAGGCCGCCCATGTAGGCCGCGAGGACCGTGGCCACGGCCAGTTCGGACGTGCCGAACACCAGGGCAAACTCGCGCGTCCAGACAATCTGGTAGACGAGCGCGGCACAGCCGCTGAGCAGGAAGCAGACGACGAGGACCGGCAGCGTCGCCGCATCGCTCGGGGTGGATTTGACAGCTGCGGATGCAGGCGACATGGTCGGGCTTTGTGCCTGCGCGGTGCAGGATTGTCAAACCACGGACGCGGAGGACTCGATGGCCGTCTGGGAACCTAGCGGCGTCATCACGCTGACCACGGATTTCGGGCTGCAGGACCCCTTCGTCGGCGTGATGAAGGGCAGGATCCTGCAGGGCTTCGCCGCCGCGCGGATCGTCGACCTGACCCACCACACGCTGGCCCACTGGCCGGCGGAGGCCGGCTTCTGGCTCGCCCGGTCTTTCGAGTACTTTCCACGCGGCACGGTGCACGTGGCCGTGGTCGATCCCGGAGTGGGCACGACCCGCGCCATCGCCGTCGTCGAGGCGGCGGGGCACGTGCTGCTGGCACCGGACAACGGGCTGCTGGCCTCGGTGCTGGCGCGGCACCCGTCGGCGACGCTGCGCCACCTGGACGCCGCCGCGATCGCGCGACTCGCCGGTGGCCGGCCCAGCGCGACGTTCCACGGGCGCGACATCTTCGCGCCGGTCGCCGCCGCGCTCGCCGCGGGGCTGTGCGGGCCCGCCGAACTCGGCCCGCGCGTC
>JBIIDW010000198.1:0-5014 GCA_044238215.1 Steroidobacteraceae bacterium | reverse complement strand
GCCGCGAACGCGGGCGCCCCCGGGCTGGAGACGGCCGACCTGCAGCAGCTCGGCCTGCGCTTCGCCGGCCGCCTGCGCTTCGCCGAGCCGATGTCGCGCCACACCTCCTGGCACGTCGGCGGCCCGGCGGACCTGTTTTTCGAGCCGCGCGACCGCGCGGACCTCGGCGATTTCCTGCGCGCGCTGCCGGCTGGCCTGCCGCTGTACTGGGTCGGGCTCGGCAGCAACCTGCTGGTGCGCGACGGCGGCCTGCGCGGCGCGGTCATCGCCACCCATGGCGCGTTCTCCGGGCTGGAGCGCCGCGGCGAGCGCGGCGTCTGGTGCGAGGCCGGCGTGCCCTGCGCGCGGATCGCGCGCCAGTGCGGACGCTGGGGCATCGGTCCTGCGCAGTTCCTCGCCGGCATCCCCGGCACGCTGGGCGGCGCTCTGGCCATGAACGCCGGTGCCTTCGGCGGCGAGACCTGGCCGCACGTGCGCGCGGTCGAGACCATCGACCGCGGCGGTGCGCTGCGCCATCGCGACGCCGCCGAGTACCGCTACTCGTACCGGCACGTGGACCCGCCCGCCGGCGACGAGTGGTACCTGTCGGCGACCCTCGAGTTCGAGGCGGTGGCGGCCGACGCCGGCGAGGCGATCCGCGACCTGCTCGTGCGCCGCAAGCAGACCCAGCCGATCGGTGAGTGGAGCTGCGGCTCGGTGTTCACCAATCCGCCGGGCGACCACGCGGCGCGGCTGATCGAGGCCGCGGGCCTCAAGGGCCTGCGCCTCGGCGGCGCGCAGGTGTCGGAGAAGCACGCCAATTTCATCGTCAACGGCGGCGAGGCGACCGCCGCCGACCTCGAGAGGTTGATCGCACACGTGCAGAACGCAGTCGAAACGAAGCAGGGCGTCCGGCTCGTCACCGAGGTCCGGATCGTCGGGGAGGCCGCCTGATGCGCCTGGTACGCGACGCCGCCGCGCTGCGCGAGGTGACCGATCCGCGCGACTTCGGCAAGGTGGCCGTGCTGCTCGGCGGCACGTCGACCGAGCGGGAGATCTCGCTGCGCAGCGGCAACGCGGTGCTCGCGGCGCTGCGCCGGCGCGGCGTCGACGCGCATCCGTTCGACCCCGCCACGCAGCCGCTCGCCGGACTGGTCGCCGCAGGCTTCGCGCGCGCCTGGCTCGCGCTGCACGGGCCCGGCGGCGAGGACGGCACGGCGCAGGGCGCGCTCGAGTGCCTCGGCATCCCCTACACCGGCAGCGGCGTGCTCGGCTCGGCGGTCTGCATGGACAAGCTGCGCACCAAGCGGCTCGCCGCGGCGGTGGGCATCCCGACCGCCGACACCGTCGTGCTCACCGGTCCCGACGACTTCGGCACCGCGCTGGAGCGGCTCGGACTGCCGATGATCGTCAAGCCCGCGACGCAGGGTTCGTCAGTGGGCATGAGCAAGGTCGAGCGGGCCGAGGACCTGCCCGCGGCCTGGGCCGCGGCGGCGCGGACCGACGACTGCGTGTTCGCCGAGCGCTGGATCACCGGCGGCGAGTACACGGTCGCCATCCTCGCGGGGCGCCCTCTGCCGTCGATCCGCATCGAGACGCCGAAGACCTTCTACGACTACGAGGCCAAGTACTTCCGCGACGACACCCGTTACTTCTGCCCCTCCGGCCTGCCCGCGGAGGCCGAGAAGCACCTCGCCGCGCTGGCGCTCGGCGCGTTCGAGGCGACCGGCGCGGAGGGCTGGGGGCGTGTCGACTTCATGATGGATCGTGCGGGCCGCCCGCTGCTGCTGGAGATCAACACGGTCCCGGGCATGACGGACCACAGCCTCGTGCCGATGGCCGCCAGGGCGGTCGGCATCGACTTCGACGCGCTCGCCTGGCGCGTGCTCGAGACCAGCTTGCTGCGCAGGCCCGCATGATCGCTCCCCGCAAGCCCCGCAACCGCCGCCGCACCGAGTCCCGCCGCTGGACGCTCCCGGCGCTGGACTGGCGGCGCCTGGCGTTTCCGGCTGGCGGCCTCGCACTGCTGCTGTGCCTCGCCGGCGCGCTGGCGTGGGCGCTCGACCAGCCGATCCGCACCGTGTCCGTGCAGGGCCGGTTCCAGCGCGTGTCGGCGGTCGACGTCGAGCGGGCGGTGAAGGACCGCGTCCAGGGCTTCGGGCTGGTGTCGGTGAACCTGCCTGCCGTGCAGCGTGCGATCGAGGCGCTGCCCTGGGTCGATACCGCCACGGTCGGCAGGGCGTGGCCGCGCGGCCTCTCGGTGGTGGTGGTGGAGCAGGTGGCCGCGGCGCGCTGGGGCGCCAACGGGCTGCTGAATGCCCGCGGCGAGCTGTTCGCCAGCGAGTCGCGACACATCCCGCCGGAACTGCCGCGCCTGTCCGGCCCGGCGGGCAGCGAGGCGCAGGTGGCGCAGCGCTACCTCGCGATCCAGGGCCGGCTCGTCGAGGGCGGCCTGCGGATCACCGCGCTGCGGCTCGACGCCCGCGGCGCGTGGGAGATCGACCTCGACAACGGCGTCAGGGTGCGGCTGGGGCGGCGCCAGGTCGACGAGCGCTTCGAGCGCTTCGTCGCCGCTGCGCTGCCGCTGGTCGCCCAGCGCGGCGGCGACATCGACTACGTGGACATGCGCTACACCAACGGCTTCGCGGTCGGCTGGCGCGGCGGTGCGGCCGCGGCCTGAGGGCGGCGGCGCAACGGACGGGACGAAACATGGCAAAGAAGCAGGACAGGCAGCTCATCGTCGGACTCGACATCGGCACCTCCAAGGTGGTCGCGCTGGTGGGCGAGATCGGCGCCGACGGTGCGATCGAGGTCATCGGCATCGGCTCGCAGCCGTCGCGCGGCCTGAAGAAGGGCGTGGTGGTCAACATCGAGTCGACGGTGCAGTCGATCCAGCGCGCGGTGGAGGAAGCCGAGCTGATGGCCGGCTGCGAGATCCACTCGGTGATCGCCGGCATCGCCGGCAGCCACGTGCGGAGCCTCAATTCCCACGGCGTGGTGGCGATCCGCGACAAGGAGGTCAGCCAGGTCGACGTCGACCACGTGATCGACGCGGCCAAGGCGGTCGCGATCCCGGCCGACCAGAAGATCCTGCACGTCCTGCCGCAGGAATTCATCATCGACGGCCAGGAGGGCATCCGCGACCCCGTCGGCATGTCCGGCGTGCGCCTCGAGGCGAAGGTCCACATCGTCACGGGCGCGGACAGCGCGGCGCAGAACATCGAGAAGTGCATCCAGCGCTGCGGGCTGGCGGTCGACGACATCGTGCTCGAGCAGCTGGCCTCGAGCTACGCGGTGCTGACCGACGACGAGAAGGACCTCGGCGTCTGCCTCGTCGACATCGGCGGCGGCACCACCGACATCGCGGTGTTCTCGCACGGCGCGATCAGGCACACCGCCGTCATCCCCATCGCGGGCGACCAGGTGACCAACGACATCGCCGTGTCGATGCGCACGCCAACGCAGTACGCAGAAGACATAAAAATTCGGTACGCTTGCGCCTTGTCGCAGCTCGCGAATCCCGACGAGAGCATCGAGGTGCCCAGCGTAGGTGACCGTCCCGCGCGGCGCCTCGCGAGGCAGACCCTCGCCGAGATCGTCGAACCCCGGTACGAAGAGCTGTTCGGTCTCATCCGCGAGGAACTGCGCCGCAGTGGTTTCGAAGAAGTGATCGCCGCCGGCATCGTGCTCACCGGCGGCAGCGCCAAGATGGAAGGCGCCATCGAACTCGCCGAAGAGATCTTCCACGTGCCCGTCCGCCTCGGCATGCCTGCCGGGGTCCGGGGGCTGTCCGACGTGACCGTCAACCCGGTGCACGCCACGGGCGTCGGCCTGCTGCTCTACGCGCGCGACCACGCGCTGCCGGGCAACCGCGGCCGCAGCCTCGGCGCCGGCGCAAAGACCATGCTCGACCGCATGAAGAGCTGGATCCAGGGCAATTTCTGACCGTTTCCGACCTAGACCACCAACCGAAGCTGACAACTTCTGCGAACTGACAGACTCAACTACAGGAGCGACGATCCAATGTTCGAACTCATGGACGCGTACAGCCAAAGCGCCGTCATCAAGGTGCTGGGCATCGGCGGCGGCGGCGGCAATGCCGTCTCGCACATGGTTGCCGCCGGCATCGAGGGCGTGGACTTCATGTGCATCAACACCGACGCGCAGGCGCTGAAGCACTCGAAGGTCAAGACCGCGCTGCAGATCGGCGGCACGATCACCAAGGGCCTCGGCGCCGGCGCGGACCCGGAAATCGGCCGCCAGGCGGCGATGGAGGACCGCGACCGCATCATCGAGCTGATCCAGGGCTGCGACATGCTGTTCATCACCGCCGGCATGGGCGGCGGCACCGGCACCGGCGCGGCGCCGGTGGTCGCGCAGCTCGCCAAGGAACTCGGCATCCTGACCGTCGCCGTGGTCACGCGGCCGTTCGCGATGGAAGGCAGCAAGCGCGCGCTGATGGCCGACCACGGCATGTCCGAGCTGGGCAAGCACGTCGACTCGCTGATCACGATCCCGAACCAGAAGCTGCTGACCGTGCTCGGGCCGAAGACCACGCTGCTCGACGCCTTCCGCAGCGCCAACGAGGTGCTGCAGGGCGCCGTCCAGGGCATCGCCGAGCTGATCACCCGCCCCGGCCTGATCAACGTCGACTTCGCCGACGTGAGGACGGTGATGGCCGAGACCGGCATGGCGATGATGGGCACCGGCCGCGCCACCGGCGACGACCGCGCCCGCCAGGCCGCCGAGATGGCCGTGTCCTCGCCGCTGCTCGAGGACGTCAACCTCTCCGGCGCCCAGGGCATCCTGGTCAACGTCACCGCCGGGCTGGACCTGGCGATCGGCGAGTTCGAGGAGGTCGGCGCGATCGTCAAGCAGTTCGCGTCGGAGGACGCGACCGTGGTGGTCGGCACCGTGATCGACCCGGAGATCACCAACGAGCTGCGCGTCACCGTGGTCGCCACCGGCCTCGGGCGTCCGCAGCAGGCGGCGGCCCGGCCCAGCCTCACCCCGGCCCAGAAGGCCGTTGCGGCAG
>JBIIDW010000197.1:0-5020 GCA_044238215.1 Steroidobacteraceae bacterium | reverse complement strand
GTTCGCGCGCACGATGGAACGCATCGAGGTGCTGCGCGGTGAGCCCGTGCTGGTCGAGGTGCTCGACTCGCCCGACGGCGTCCGCGTCGACCTGCCGGTCGGCGAGGGCCGCTGTGCGCTGGCTCGCTGGCTCGCGGTCGAGCCCGGCGCCACCACGCTCGCCGCCCGCGCGTTCATGCAGTCGCGCAGCGTCGCCGAGGCCGTGGCCCTCGCGCCGCGCGTGGGCATGCCGCAGCAGAACCTGATGGTCGGTGACCGGGCGGGCCGCATCGCGTGGACCATCATCGGCCGCGTGCCGCGGGGCGACGCGGGCCCGCAGACGCCGCGCCCGGTGACCTGGCGCGACGCGTCGGAGCAGCCGTCGGTCGTCGACCCGCCGGTGGGCGCGCTGTGGACCGCCAACTCACGGGCGGTCGGCGGCGAGGCCGAGCGGGTCATCGGCGGCGACGAGGCTGCGGGCGGCATGGCCTACGATCTCGGCGCGCGCGCCAGTCAGATCCGCGACGCGCTGCTGGCGCTGCCGCCGGGCACGACGCCCGCGGACATGCTGTCGATCCAGCTCGACGACCGCGCGCGGCTGCTCGAGCGCTGGCACGCGCTGCTGCTGGGGCTGCTGGACGACGCCACCGTGGCCGGCGATCCGCGCCGCGCAGCATTGCGCGCCGCGCTGTCGCGCTGGGAGGGGCGCGCCGCCGTGGACTCCGTGAGCTACCGGTTGGTCCGCGAGTTCCGCGAGGAGGTCCGGCTCGCCACCTGGCGAATGCTGCTCGGCGGCCTCGGTGCAGGCGACGCGGCGCTGGCTTCGCTGCCGGTCGACCTGTTCGAGCAGACGCTCTGGCAGCTGGTCAGCACGCGGCCGCCGCACCTGCTCGCCGCCGACGCCGGCGACTGGCGGGCCTTCCTGCTCCGCAGCGTCGACGCCACGCTGGAGCGCCTCGCGGCCGACTGTCCCGCGCTCGCCGATTGCCGCTGGGGCGCCCGGAACACCCTGGCCGTCGTTCATCCCCTGTCGCGTTCGCTCGGCCCGCTGTCGAGCTGGCTGGACATGCCGCCGCTCGAGGCCGCGGGCGACCAGGACATGCCGCGCGTCCAGGGCCGCCGTTTCGGGGCCTCCGAGCGCTTCGCCGTTGCGCCGGGCCGCGAGTCCGAGGGCTACCTGCAGTTGCCGGGCGGCGCGAGCGGGCACCCCCTGTCGCCGTTCTACCGCGCGGGCTACGCGGACTGGGCCGCGGGCCGTGCCGTGCCCTTCCTGGCGGGCCCCGCACGGCATAGGCTGTCCATCCGCCCCCGCCCCGACGAGGCAACATGACCGAAGCACGCTTCACGGGAACCGACCGCTACGTCGCGACGCCCGATCTCAACCTTGCCGTCAACGCGGCGCTGACGCTCGGCCGGCCGCTGCTCGTCAAGGGCGAGCCCGGCACGGGCAAGACCCAGCTGGCGCTCGAGGTGGCCTCGGCGCTCGGCCGGCCGATCTTCGAATGGCACGTCAAGTCCACCAGCAAGGCGCAGCAGGGGCTCTACGAGTACGACGCGGTGTCGCGGCTGCGCGACTCGCAGCTGGGCGACGAGCGCGTCAAGGACATCCGCAACTACATCGTGCGCGGCAAGCTCTGGGAGGCCTTCGCCTCCGACGCCGAGCCCGTGCTGCTGATCGACGAGATCGACAAGGCGGACATCGAGTTCCCCAACGACCTGCTGCGCGAGCTCGACCGGACGGAGTTCTACGTCTACGAGACGCGCGAACTGGTGCGGGCACGCCACCGCCCGCTGATCATCATCACCAGCAACAACGAGAAGGAACTGCCCGACGCATTCCTGCGTCGCTGCTTCTTCCACTACATCCGCTTTCCCGACGCCGAGACGATGACCCGCATCGTCGACGTCCACTACCCGGGCCTGAAGCGCGAGCTGCTGGGCGAGGCGCTGGCGGCGTTCTTCCGCGTGCGCGAGACCCCCGGCCTGCGCAAGAAGCCCTCGACTTCCGAGCTGCTCGACTGGATCAAGCTGCTGGTCGCCGAGGACGTGCCGCCCGAGGCGCTGCGCGCCGACGACCCGAAGAAGGCGATCCCGCCGCTGCACGGCGCGCTGCTGAAGAACGAGCAGGACGTGCACCTGTTCGAGCAGCTGGTGTTCCTGCACCGCCGCGGGTCGCGCTGAGCGGCCGGCGCGCATCCCCATGCTGGTGCGCTTCTTCCTGGCGCTGCGCGCCGCCGGAGTGCCGGCGACCACCACCGAACTGCTGTCGCTGCTGGCCGCGCTGCAGGCCCGCGTCGCGTTCTGCTCGGCCGAGGAGTTCTACTACCTCGCGCGCCTCGCGCTGGTGAAGGACGAGCGCTTCTTCGACCGCTTCGACCGGGCGTTCGCCGAGCACTTCGCCGGCGCCGAGCGGCTGTTCGAGCGGCTCGTCGCCGACGTGCCGGACGACTGGCTCAGGCTCGCCGCGCAGCGCGTGCTCAGCGACGAGGAGCGCGCGAAGGTCGAGGCGCTCGGCGGCTGGGAGAAGCTGCTCGAGACGCTGCGCCAGCGGCTCGCCGAGCAGAAGGAGCGCCACGAGGGCGGCAGCAAGTGGATCGGCACGGGCGGCACGTCGCCGTTCGGCTCGGGTGGCTACAACCCGGAGGGCGTGCGCATCGGGTCCGAGGGCCAGCGGCAGCGTCGCGGCGCCAAGGTCTGGGAGAATCGCGAGTACCGCAACCTCGACGGCGACGTCGAGCTCGGCACCCGCAACCTGCGGCTCGCGTTGCGTCGCCTGCGGCGCTTCGCCCGCCAGGGCGCGGCCGAGGAGCTCGATCTCGGCGGCACGATCGAGGCGACGGCGCGCAATGCCGGCTGGCTCGACCTCAAGCTCGTCGCCGAGCGCCGCAACGCCGTCAAGGTGCTGCTGCTGCTCGACGTCGGCGGCTCGATGGACGACCACGTGCGGCTCTGCGAGGAGCTGTTCTCGGCGGCGCGCTCCGAGTTCCGGCACCTCGAGTACTTCTATTTCCACAACTGCCCGTACGAGTTCCTCTGGAAGGACAACCGCCGGCGCAACGCCGAGCGCACGCCGACCTGGCAGGTGCTGCGCACGTTCAACCCCGACTGGCGCGTGGTGCTGGTCGGCGACGCCACCATGAGTCCCTACGAGATCGCGCAACCGGGCGGCAGCGTCGAGCACTGGAACGAGGAGGCCGGGGCGGTGTGGCTGCAGCGCATCGCGCGCCAGTTCCCGCGGCTGGCGTGGCTGAACCCGGAGCCGCGCGAGCGCTGGGACTGGACGCCGTCGGTGCGGATGGTCCGGGAACTGGTGTCGGACCGGATGTACCCGCTGACGCTGGCCGGGCTGGACGAGGCCACCACGGCGCTGCGGCGCCGCGCTGCCCCGCCGCTGCCCGCGCCCCCGCCCGACGGCGGCGGCCCTGGGGGTCAGAGCTTCAGTCGGCCGCCGACGAAGACCGTGTAGCCGAACTTCTCGTACTCGTAAACCCGGCTGCGATCACCGTAGTAGCGTACGCCCGCGGTGTTGGTGAGGTTTTTGGCCTCGACGAAGGCCTCGAAGGCCTTCGAGAACTGCCAGCTCGCGGTCAGGTCGAGCTGGTCGCGCCCTTCCCAGTAAAGGTCCAGCGCGCCGTCCTCGGCGTTGATCTCGTTGAGGTAGTCGCCGCGGTCCGTATAGCTCAGTCGCGCGCTGAAGGGGCCCTTCTCGTAGAACAGCGCCAGGTTGAGCGTGGTCTCCGACTGCCCCGGAAGGGGAAACTTCGAGCGGCCTGCGTAGCTGCGACCGAGGTCGATCTCGGCATCGACCCAGGTGAAGTTGGCGAACACGCCGAATCCGCTGAGCAGCCCCGGCAGCTGTGTGAACTGCTGTTGCCACGCGAGTTCGGCCCCGGTCAGCGAGCCCTCGGGCGCATTGTCGGGGCGCACGAGCACCGCGGACTGGTTGAGGTAGGAGCCGGTGCCGCGGAGGGTGTAGGCGTAGTCGGAGAGATCCTTGTAGAACAGGCCCGCCGAGACGATGCCGATCGGCTCGAAGTAGTACTCGAGCGACAGGTCGAGGTTGTTCGACAGGGTGGGCTCGAGGTCCGGGTTGCCCTGCGTGACCACCAGCTGCGTGCCCTCCTGCGACTCGACCGCGCGCGGCACGATGTCCTCGAAGTTCGGCCGGACCATGCCGCGCGTCAGCGCTGCGCGCCCGATCAGCTGGTCCGAGAACTCGTAGCGGAGCGTGATCCCCGGGAAGACGTCGGTGTAGGTGCGCTCGTCGCGCCGCACGGCGATCGCGTTGGTCGCGACGTTGAACACGTTGGCCGTGCCATCGGTCTCGGTACGCTCGGCGCGCAGGCCCGCCAGCACGTTGAGGCGGCCGAAGTCGAGGTCCCACATCGCGTAGCCGGCGAGCACCGTCTCGTCCACCGCGTAGTCGGCGACGGTCGACTGCTCGACGCGGCGCGGCGACGCACCCTTGGTGGCGTCGAAGTACGCGTCGACGCTGCCCTCGGCGAACTTGCTGCCGAGCAGATAGCCGTAGTTGCGACTCGGCTCGGAGGAGAGCAGCTGGGCCAGCGGTGTGGTCGGTGCCGCGCCCGCCGCCCGGTTGCGGAATCGCTCCTCATCGGCCGTGCGCTCGCCTGAGCTGTACTTCAGGCCTGCCTTGAACGTGCCTGCCGACCCGCCGATCGCCACCGGGCGCGCCAGGTTGGCGGACAGCGCCGTCACGTCCTCCTCCGTGGTGTTCGAGCGGTAGGCGTTCTCGCGGAACGCATACGCCCCGATGTTCAGGTGCTCGTTCGTGTTGAACAGCGAGATCGCCGGCTCGAGCGAGTTCGACCCGTAGTCGTAGCTCAGCCGCGGCCGCAGGCTCGAGCGGAACAGCAGCTCGTCGCGGCGCGGATAGGTCTGCTCGCTGCTCGCGAGCGAGGCGGACCAGTCGAGGGTCCAGTCGCCGAGCTCGTGCTCACCGCCGCCCTCTACGGTGGAGATGACGTTCCGCTGGATCCGGTGCCGCACCTGCTTCTCGATGCGGGTATTGGCGAAGGTG
>JBIIDW010000196.1:0-5023 GCA_044238215.1 Steroidobacteraceae bacterium | reverse complement strand
AGCGCGGTTGGACCGCGCTCCTCAGGCCATCGCGACGCCGAGGAGCCGGCCGACCAGCCAGGAGACGAGGCCTGCGCCGCCGCCGATCAGCACCATGCGCAGCGCGCCGGTCCAGGCGCCCCGGCCGGTGAACAGGCTGATGGCGAGGCCGACCGCGGCCAGGGCAACCACCGTGACGGCGATGGTCACGCCAAGGGCAGCCTGGCCGGTGAGGCCGGCGAGGAAAGGCAGCAGCGGCAATATCGCGCCGACCGCGAAAGCCGCGAAGGAGGAGCCTGCGGCGCCCCACGGGGAGCCCAGGTCGTCGGGATTGAGGCCGAGTTCCTCGCGGGCCAGCACGTCAAGCGCCTGCTCCGGCGAGGCAAACAGCGTGCGCGCGAGGGTGCGTGCCTGCTCGAGCTCGAGGCCGCGCGCCTGGTAGATCAGCGCGAGTTCCTCGGCTTCCTCCTCGGGGTATTCCGCCAGTTCTTCCTTCTCGAGAGCGATCTGGTATTCGAACATCTCGCGCTGCGAGCGCACGGAGACGAACTCGCCGGCGGCCATCGACAGCGCGCCGGCGAGCAGGCCTGCGACGCCCGTCATCAGCACGGTCGAGGATTCCGCACCCGCGCCGGCGACGCCCAGGACCAGCGCGGCATTCGACACGAGGCCGTCGTTGACGCCGAACACCGTGGCGCGCAGGTTGCCCCCGGAGACGCCGCGGTGACGCTCGCCGACCTGGGACACCGACGTCGGCATGGCGTGGCCGGGCGCCGCGGCGGCGGTGTAGACGGAGAGGCCGCGCAGCTTCATGGCGGCGAGCACGTGCCGCAGGGAGCGCGGGCTCGCGCGGCGCAGCAGCGCCGCGACGATGCGGGCACGGGTCGAGGGGCGGAAGTCGAAACGCCGGCCGGGGTCCGCGGACTGCCACTTCGTGGCCTGCTCCTCGGCGGCCTCGGCGAGCTTGAGGAAAAGCCCGGACTTGACGGGGTCGGGCTCCCGGGCCGCGACGCAGCGATACAGCCAGGCCGATTCCTTCTCGTGGTACCAGCTGTCCGGGGCGCTGCTCACGGCCGCGGGCTAGCGATCGTCATCTTCGTCCCAGTCGTCGTCCTCGTCCTCGTCCCAGTCGTCGTCCTCGTCATCCTCGTCGTCGTCTTCCTCATCGTCTTCTTCTTCTTCTTCCTCGTCTTCATCCTCGTCCGACCAGCCCTCCGGCTCGTCGGTGAGTTCGAGGTCGAGTTCCTGCCAGGTCTCGAGGTCGATTTCGTCGATGTCGCCGTCGAGGTACTCGATCTCGATCAGCTCGGCGTCCTCGTCGACCGAGAGCACACGGAAGCTGTCCTCGTCCTCGAGATTTTCGTACCACTGCCCGACGACGGGCTCGTTGTCTCTGCTCACGATCGCTACCTCAGGAACCGAAGACGCTGCAGCGCAAATCTTACTGGCGGTATGGCGACTCAGGCAAACGCGAAGTGTCGCCGCCAAGCCTCACGGTGCACTATAGTTCGTCGCACCCTCGTCTGCCTCTGATCATGCCGTCCCGCAGCGCCGTCCAACACCCTGCTTCGCCGCTCTCGCGCGCCCGTCGCGTCGTCGTGAAGGTCGGTTCCGCGTTGCTGGTCGACGGTGCCACCGGCCGGCTCAACCGGGCCTGGCTGGAGACCCTCGTGGCGGACATCGTTCGACTGCGTCGCGCAGGTCGCGAGGTGGTGCTGGTGTCCTCCGGCGCCATCGCGCTCGGTCGTCGCCACCTCGGGTTGCCGAAAGGCCCGCTGCGGCTCGAGGAAAGCCAGGCCGCGGCGGCGGTCGGCCAGATCCGCCTCGCGCACGCCTACAAGGAACTGCTCGAGGACCAGGACATCGCCGTCGCGCAGGTGCTGCTGACGCTGGAAGACAGTGAACAGCGCCGGCGTTACCTCAATGCCCGGGCCACGCTGTCGGAGCTGCTGGCGCGCGGGGCCGTGCCGGTCATCAACGAGAACGACACCGTCGCCACCGCCGAGATCCGCTACGGCGACAACGACCGGCTGGCCGCCCGCGTTGCGCAGATGATCAGTGCCGACTGCCTCGTGCTGCTGTCCGACATCGACGGGCTCTACACCGCCGATCCCAACAAGGACCCCGCTGCGGAGTTCATCCCGGTGGTGCGCGAGATCACGCCGGAGATCCAGGGCATGGCAGGCGGATCGGCGTCGGACGTGGGGCGGGGCGGCATGGCGACGAAGGTCATGGCGGCGCGGATCGCCGTGGCCGCCGGCTGCCACATGGTCATCGCGGCGGGCGCGCACCGTCACCCGGTGCGGCGCATCGAGCAGGGCGCGCGCTGCACCTGGTTCCTGCCGACCGAGACGCCCGTAGCCGCGCGCAAGCAGTGGATCGCCGGCACGTTGCGACCGGCCGGCTCGCTGGTGGTCGACGAGGGCGCGCGGCGCGCGCTGCGCCAGGGCAAGAGCCTGCTGCCGGCCGGGGTCACCGGTATCTCGGGCCGCTTCGACCGCGGCGACACGGTCAGCGTGGTCGCGGCCGACGGCAGGGAGATCGCGCGCGGCATCACGGCGTATTCCGACCAGGACGCGGCGCGGATCATCGGCCGGCGCAGCGCGGAGATCGAGGGCGTGCTCGGCTTCCGCGGCCGTGACGAAATCATCCACCGCGACGACCTGGTGATGCAGTGATCGACGAGACCATCGGCGCGCTGATGACGCGGCTCGGCGAGGCCGCCGTGGCCGTGCAGCCCGTGCTGGCCGGCGCGGGCTCGGAGCGCAAGTCCACCGCGCTGCGGGCCGCCGCCGCCGCCCTGCGGCGCGGGGTGCCGGCGATCCTCGAGGCCAACCAGCTCGACATGGCCGGCGGCCAGCGGCGCGGGCTCTCCGGTGCGATGCTCGACCGCCTGAAGCTCGACGCCGCCCGCATCGAGGGCATCGCCCGGGGCGTCGAGGAGATCGCCGCGCTACCCGATCCCGTCGGCACGGTCGCAGCCGAGTGGACGCGTCCGAACGGCCTCGTGATCCAGCGGGTGCGCGTGCCGCTCGGCGTCATCGGCATCATCTACGAGAGCCGGCCGAACGTGACGGCCGACGCCGGCGCGCTGTGCCTGAAGTCCGGCAACCCGGTGATCCTGCGCGGCGGCTCGGAGAGCCAGCACTCGAGCCGCGCCATCCACGCCTGCCTGGTCGAGGGGCTGCGCGCGGCCGGCCTGCCGCCGGAATGCATCCAGCTGGTGCCGGTGACCGACCGCGAGGCCGTGGGCTACATGCTCGCCGGCATGACCGACTACCTCGACGTGGTGGTGCCGCGCGGCGGCAAGAGCCTGGTCAAGCGCGTGCAGGACGAGGCACGCGTGCCGGTGATCGGCCATCTCGAGGGCAACTGCCACGTCTATGTCGACCGCGACGCCGACCTCGGCATGGCCGTCGCGATCGTGCACAACGCCAAGCTGCGCCGCACCGGCATCTGTGGGTCTGCAGAGACGCTGCTGGTCGATCGCGCGGCGCTGGACACGCACCTTGCGCCCATCGTCCGCGACCTGCTCGACTCGGGCTGCGAGGTGCGCGGCGACGAGACCGCGCGCCGCGCCGACCCGCGCGTGCAGGCCGCCACCGAGGACGACTGGTACACCGAGTACCTCGACTCGATCATCGCCGTGCGGGTGGTCGACGGCGTCGATGCGGCGATCGCCCACATCGCGAAATACGGCTCCGCGCACACCGAGTCGATCGTGACCGGCAACGACGCCACCGCGCAGCGCTTCCTCGAGGGCGTCGACAGCGCCATCGTGCTGCACAACGCCTCGACGCAGTTCGCCGACGGCGGCGAGTTCGGCATGGGCGCCGAGATCGGCATCTCCACCGACCGCTTCCACGCCCGCGGCCCGGTCGGCGTCGAGCAGCTGACGAGCTACAAGTACGTCGTGCGGGGCACGGGGCAGGTCAGGGGCTGAAGGCCGGTGAGCATCCTCCAGGAGCACTCCAGGCTTGCCACGGCGGCCGCGCGCGCCATGGTCCTCGTCGGCTGCGCCCTGATCGTCCCGGCATGCTCGTCGCCTGCCACCGAGCAGCGCAGCGCGCCGGTGACAGACGCCCGGGGTTGCCCGGACCTGCGCGGCAGTTATTCCGTTTACGTGGACACTGCCGGAACTGGCGTGAACTTCGACGGCACCCCGTTCGAGGAACTGCCTTTCCGCGAGGGATCGTGGGTCGCGCTGACCTCGGTCGCCGGCGTGGTCATCGACACCGACGCCGCGGGCGCCGTGAGCTTCCGGTTCCGGCTCGCCGACGAGGACGTCATGGATGAGATCCGGATGATGGACGAGTACCGGCCGCAGCAGTACCGGGACTGGTACGGGCTGCTGAAGCCGGCTGGGCGCGAGGCCTATGTCGGCCAGCATGGCGAGGCGGCGTACCAGCAGCGGGTCGCCGAGCTGGGGCCGACCACCGAGGCGGGCCTGACGCTGCGGCATGGCCGCGACTTCAGCTGCGAGGACGGCGCGATGCTGATTCCGCGCCCCTCCGGCAACCCGATCCGGCTCACGCGCAATGGCAATGGCGACCTGGCCGCGGAGTCGCGGGAATACAGGACCTTCGGCGTCACGGTGTGGTGCGGTGACGGCTGCAAGGAAATGCAGATCCCCACAGGGGTCTACACCGGCAAGCTGGTATGGGCGCAGGCGCCGGACCCGGGTGCCTGGAGCGCCGCCGCCATCCGGGATCTTTCCGCGTTGTCGCGCCCACGGCTGGAGGTCGAGGCCGAGCAGGCGCGGGTGGTTGCCGAGACCCGGCAGTCGAATGAAAACCGCTACGCTTCGCTCGACACCATTCGAGGGAGATTCGCTGCCCTCGCTGCCGGTGGCGTGCAGCTGCTGGGCGTCGAGTTCGCGGGCACCTCCGTGCGAGTGAACATGGGGTTCGCCGATGCTGCGGTACCGCTGGCCGAACAGGACGCGCGCATCGAGCAGCTGATCGCGGTGGTGGACGAACGCCAGGGGGGCGCCCTGGACCGGCGCTCGGAAGTACAGCTGCGGCTGGTCTGCTGTTCCCCGACG
>JBIIDW010000195.1:0-5025 GCA_044238215.1 Steroidobacteraceae bacterium | reverse complement strand
GGCGTGTCCACGGTCGACATCGCCGACGCGGCGCGCATCGCCACCAGCGGCGACTTCCGCCAGCGCCTGGCGAAGCTGAACCTGGCCGAGCGCCAGGTGCCGATCCGGGTGCAGCTCGAGAACCGCTCGCTGTCCGATGTCGCCGTGCTCCGGCAGCTGCGCGTCCCAGGCGCCGACGGGCCCGTGCCGCTCTCCGCGGTCGCCGACATCTACGAGGGCAGCGGTCCGGCGCGCATCGACCGGCTCGATCGCGAGCGCAACGTCACGGTGTCGGCCGAGCTCAACGGCAGGCCCCTCGGCGAGTACATGTCCAAGGTGATGGCGCTCGACGCCGCGCGCAACCTGCCGGCCGGCGTGCGGCTGGTGCCCGCGGGCGACTCCGAGGCCTTCGTCGAGCTTTTCGTGGGTTTCGCGCTGGCGATGCTGGCCGGCGTCGTGTCGGTCTACGTGGTGCTGCTGCTGCTGTTCCACAGCGGCACGCAGCCGCTTACGATCCTCGCCGCGGTGCCGCTGTGCGGGGGCGGCGCCTTCGGCGCGCTGCTGCTGACCGGCTACGCGCTGTCCCTGCCGTCGCTGATCGGCCTGCTGCTGCTGACCGGGATCGCCACCAAGAACTCGATCCTCATCGTCGACTACGCCATCATCGGCGAGCGTGAGGGGCTGTCGCGTCACGACGCGCTGATCGAGGCCTGCCGCAAGCGCGTCCGCCCGGTGATCATGACGACCCTCGCCATGGGCGCCGGCATGCTGCCTATCGCGGTCGGCCTCGGTGCCGACGGGGGCTTTCGCGCTCCGCTCGGCGTCTCCGTGATCGGCGGCCTGATCACCTCGACGCTGCTGTCGCTGGTCGTGGTGCCGGCTGCCTACTCGGTGGTCGGCGACCTGACCGACCGCTTCAATGCCCGCTTCCGCCGCCGCGGCGGCGGCACGCTCACAGCAGGTCCCGCAGCCGATACCACAGCATCGCAAGCGTGAGGGCAGGGCGGCGCAGCGCCGGCCCGCCCGGGAACGGCCGGTGCGGGATGCGCCCAAAGACGTCGAAGCGCTCCGACTCGCCGGCAATCGCGTCGGCGAGCAGCCGGCCGGCGATGCCGGTCAGCGCGATGCCGTGGCCCGAGAATCCCTGCAGGTAGTAGACGTCGGGCTCGAGCCTGCCGAAATCCGGCGCGCGGTTCATCGTGATGTCGACGAGACCGCCCCAGGCGTACTCGACCCGCACGTCGGCCAGTTGCGGGAACACGCGCAGCATCCGCGCGCGGGTCGCCGCGGCGGTGAACGGGTCGACCCCGGAGTAGCTGACGCGGCCGCCGAACAGCAGCCGGTGGTCGCTCGAGCGGCGGAAGTAGTCGAGCACCCAGTTGACGTCGCTGATCGCCGCGTCGTTGCGGATCAGCCCCGCGGCGCGCTCGGCGCCGAGGGTCTCCGTGGCGACGATGTAGGTGCCCACGCCCATGATGCGGCGGTCGAGGCGCGGGGCCGACGGGCCGAGCCAGGCGTTGCCGCAGAGCGCCAGCGTGCGGCAGCGGACCGTGCCGCCCGCGGTGCGCACGACCAGGCGCCCGTCGCGGCGGTCCCAGCCGAGCGCGCGGCTGCCCTCGAAGATCCGCGCGCCGGCGCGCTGCGCCGCCTGCGCGAGGCCGAGCGTGTACTTGAGCGGGTGCAGGTGTCCACCGCCCGTGTCCAGCGTGCCGCTGACGTAGCGCCCGCTGGCGACGAGGTCGCGCAGTTCCTCGCGCTCGACCATCCGTGCTTCCGCGTACCCGTAGCGGGTGGCCAGCGTCTCGAGCTCCTCGCGCAGTTCGCGCTCCTGCCGCGGCTTCAGCGCGACGTGCATCTGGCCCGCGACGTAGTCGCAGTCGATGGCGTGGGTCGCGATCAGCGCGCGCTGCAGGCGCAGCCCCTCCACCGACACGTCCCAGATGCGCCGCGCGTCGGCCGGCCCCAGCAGGCGCTCCAGTTTCGCCTGGCCGCAGGCCACGCCGGCGATGGCCTGGGCACCGCTGCGCCCGGAGGCGCCCCAGCCGACGCTTCGCCCCTCGAGCAGCACCACGCCGTAGCCTCGCTGCGCGAGGTGCAGCGCCGTGGAGCAGCCGGCGATGCCGCCGCCGATCACGCAGACGTCAGTGTCGACCGTGCCGGCGAGTGCCGGCTGCGGTGCCGGGCGGCGCGTCGATGCCTCGTACCAGGAGTCCGCGAAGCCGGCGTAGTCCATGCTCAGATCGCGCCCATGTACCACTCGATCTCGAGCGGCGTCACGTGCGAGCTGAAATCGTCGAGCTCGGCCTGCTTGACCGTCGCGTAGAGGTTCCGGAACGGCTTGCCGAAGTAGTCGGCGGCGAGTCCGCTGGTGCCGAAGGCCTGCAGCGCGGTGGGCCAGTGGATCGGCAGCGGCGGGCCGGGCTGCTGGTAGGCGTTGCCGCTGAGCGGCGGGGGCGGCTCCCGCCCGGCGGCCAGCCCGGCGTGGATGCCGGCCAGCACCCAGGCGACGACCAGGTAAGGGTTGGCGTCGGCGCCGGCCAGCCGGTGTTCGATGCGCCGGTTGCGCGCGTCGCTGACCGGGATGCGCAGCGCCGAGCCGCGGTTGTTGATCGACCACGAGGCGATGGTCGGCACGTAGGACTCGGGCCGGAAACGCCGGTAGGAGTTGGGGCCCGGCGCGCAGATGGCCATGCCTTCGCCGAGGGTCTCCAGCAGTCCGGCGACGGCGTGCCGCAGGTCGGCGCACCGCAGCGGATCGTCGCTCTCGAAGATGTTGCGGCCGCCGGCGTCGAGCACGCTGGCGTGGACGTGCAGGCCCGAGCCCGCCATGTCACGGTATGGCTTCGCGAGGAAGGTGGCGTCCCAGCCGCGGGCGCGGGCGACGCTGCGCACCACGCGCTTGAAGCGCAGCGCCTGGTCGCAGGCGAGCAGTGCATCGGGCTGGTGCGCGAGGTTGACCTCGAACTGCCCCGGGCCGTACTCGGCGAGCGCGGTCGTGGCCGGCACCCCCTGGGCGCGGCAGGCGCGATCGATGTCGGCGAGCACCTCGGAGTACTCGTTCAGGTCGGTCATCGAGTTGATCTGGGTGCGGAACTCGCGGCGCCCCGCAAGCGGCAGCGGCGGCGGCTGCGGCTGGCCGGCGGCGGTGCGCGCCCGGTCGACGAAGTAGAACTCGTACTCGACCGCCACCACGGGCGTGAGGTTCAGCCGGTGGAAGCGGTCGAGCACGCGCACCAGCACGTGGCGCGGGTCGGCGAAGAACGGCCGGCCGTCGTGCTCGTACATGGAGACCTGCAGCTGCGCGACGTCGTCGCGAAGCCAGGGCACCGGCACCAGCGAGCCGGGCAGCGGGCGGCACGGGCGGTCGGCGTCACCCTCGTCGAAGCCGAGGCCCGTGGCCTGGATGGTCCCGCCCAGCACGTCCAGTGCGAACAGCGAGCCGGGCAGCGGCATGCCGTCCCGGAACACCGACTCGATGCCGGCACGATCGATGCGCTTGCCGCGTTCGACGGTATTCAGGTCGTTGAGGAAGACGTCGAAGAAGCGCGTGCCGGGATGCTGGTCGAGGAACGCCGCCAGCTCCGAAAACGCCGAGTCGCTCATGGGATCCTGCCGTGCCCGGAACAGGGCGCAGTGTGACAATCACGCCGTGCGAGGATACGGAGCCGCTGATCCCCGGGCAAGCATCAGGCTTCAGAAACAATAACTTACAGTATTTTCGGGGTTGTGGTGTAATGGTCCGGTGGCCGCGTCCTGACCGCCGGCCGCCCGTCTCAACATGTCATCCCGCCCCGTCATCGGCATCCCCGCGGACCGACGCATGCTCGGCCTCCACCCGTTCCACGCGGTGGGCGAGAAGTACATTCACGCGGTCGCTCGGGCTGCGGATGCGCTGCCTCTGCTGGTGCCGGTGCTCCCGGAGCCGCTCGATCCGGAGGAATGGCTCGCCCGCGTCGACGGTCTGCTGCTCACCGGCAGTCCGTCCAACGTCGAGCCGCACCGCTACGGTGGCGAGCCGTCGGCTCCGGGCACGCTGCACGATCCCGAGCGCGACGCGACGACGCTTGCGGTGGTGCCGCGTGCGCTCGAACTCGGCGTGCCGCTGCTTGGCATCTGCCGTGGCTTCCAGGAGATCAACGTCGCGCTCGGCGGCAGCCTGTGGCAGAAGGTGCACGAGGTGCCGGGCATGCTCGATCACCGCGAGGACAAGTCGGCGCCGCTCGACGTTCAGTACGCGCCGGCGCACGACCTGATCGTCGAGCCGGGCGGCGTGCTGGCGGGGCTGCTGCCGCGCCGCGGCGAGGGCTCCGGCGTCGCGGCCGGCACGGTCCGGGTCAACTCGGTGCACAGCCAGGGCGTGCGGGCGCTCGCGCCGGCGCTGCGGGTCGAGGGCCGTGCGCCGGACGGGCTCGTCGAGGCCTTCAGCGTCGAGAGCAGCGAGGCCTTCGCGGTCGCGGTGCAGTGGCACCCCGAGTGGCGGGTGATGGGAAACGAATTCTCGGTTGCGCTGTTCGCCGCGTTCGGCGAAGCAGCGCGCCGGCGCGCCGCGAGGCGGCGCAGCGCCTGAGGAGAGCAACATGCCGAACGACATCCAGCAGTTCTTCCGCCAGCATGGCATCCAGGAGGTCGAGGCGATCGTGCCCGACATGGCGGGCATCGCGCGCGGCAAGGTCATGCCCGCCGAGAAGTTCGCCGAGGACCAGGGCATGCGCCTGCCGGAGAGCATCTTCCTGCAGACCGTCACCGGCGACTACCCTGACGAGCCGGGCACCGCGATGAGCCCGGCCGAGATCGACATCATCCTGAAGCCTGACCCGCGCACCGTGCGGCGCGTGCCCTGGGCCTCGGAGCCGACCGCGCAGGTGATCCACGACTGCTTCTACGCCGACGGGCGGCGCGTCAAGATGGCGCCGCGCGAGGTGCTGCGCCACGTGCTCGACCTCTACGCCCAGAAGGGCTGGGAGCCGGTGGTGGCACCCGAGCTCGAGTTCTACCTGGTCGAGCCCAACATCGACGCCGACTACCCGCTGAAGCCGCCGGTCGGGC
>JBIIDW010000194.1:0-5030 GCA_044238215.1 Steroidobacteraceae bacterium | reverse complement strand
GGCACTGCGCGACGGTCGGCAGTGGGGTCTCGCCGGCGCTCACGATCCGGCTCCGTCGCCCGGCGCCGCGGGCAGGTCGATGACCAGGTTCAGCGCGTCGTCGATGGTCGCCACGGCACCGGGGGGGACCACGGTCGTCGACTCGCGCTCCTCGAACACCGCCGGGCCGTCGAAGCGGCTGCCGGGCCTCAGGCGGTAGCGGTCGTAGACGGCCGCCGCCACGAAGCCGGTCTCCGGGCCGAAGTAGACCGGTCGCTGGCCTCGGTGCGCCTCACCCTCGGCGACCGGCGGCCGGCCCGCCACGAGGTCGACCCGCGGGTCCGGCCCCGACACCACCACGCGCCAGGAGACGATCTCGACCGGCATTCCGCCCTCGACCCGACCGAACTGCCCGCGATAGGCGTGCTCGAAGGCGTCGCGCAGCGGCGCGCGGTCCTCGCCGTCGAGTTCGTCGCCAGCCAGCGGCACCTCCACCTCGAAGCCCTGCCCGAGGTAACGCATCGCAGCGACGTACCGCGTGACGGCGTCCTGCTCGCGCGCGCCCGCGGCACGCACCATCGCGAGGCCCTGTTCGCGCATGCCCGCGAGCGTGGCGCGCAGCGCGTCGAGGTCGACCTCGTCGAGGGCGACCACGCCGCCCTGCAGCAGCGTGAACGCGACCGGCGCCACCAGGAAGCCCAGCGCCGAAGCCACACCCGCACCGGGCGGGCACAGCACCCGCGACACGCCGAGCTTCAGCGCGATGTTGCAGGCGTGCACGGGACCGGCGCCGCCGATCGGCACCATGACGTAGTCGGTGATGCGCCGGGCGCGCTCGAGCGCGTGGATGCTGGCTGCCTGCGCCATGTTCTCGTTGACCGTGTCGTGGACCGCCCACGCGGCCTCCACCAGCGGCAGCGCGAGCGGCGTCGCCACCGCGCGCTGCAGCGCGGCCTCCGCCGCGGCCACGTCGAGCCGCATGTCGCCGCCGAGGAAGCTGTCCGCCCCGAGGTAGCCGAGCACGAGGTCCGCGTCGGTGACCGTCGGGTCCGCGCCGCCACGCCCGTAGCAGGCCGGACCGGGATCCGCGCTCGAGCTCTCCGGACCGATCTGTGCCAGCCCGAGGTGATCGACACGCGCGATCGAGCCACCGCCCGCGCCGATCTCGATCATCTCGATCACCGGCACGCGCAGCGGCAGGCCGCTGCCCTTCTTGAAGCGGTAGACCCGCGCGACCTCGAACTCGGTCGTGCGCAGCGGCCTGCCGCCGTCGACCAGGCAGGCCTTGGCGGTGGTGCCGCCCATGTCGAAGCACAGCAGGTCGGCCTCGCCGGCGAGGCGGCCGATCGCCGAGATGGCCTGCACGCCGCCCGCGGGACCCGACTGCACCAGCCGGACCGGATATTCCGCGGCCGTCGACTCGTGCACCGTGCCGCCGTCGGACAGCATCAGGTAGAGGTCGCGCTCGATGCCGATCGCGCGCAGCCCCTCGGTCAGCCGCTGCAGGTAACGGCGGAACACCGGCAGCACGTAGGCGTTGCAGACCGTCGTGGACGTGCGCTCGTACTCGCCGATCTCGGGCATCACGTCGCTCGAGATGCACACGGCCACGTCGGGGCATTCGCGTCGCAGGATCTCGCGCACCCGCCGCTCGTGGCCGGGATTGCGGAACGAGTGCAGCAGGCAGACCGCCACGGCCGTGACGCCCAGCGTCGCGATGCGCCGGGCCAGCGACGCCACGGCCGGCTCGTCCAGGGCGCGCAGCACGGCCCCGTCCGGCCCGACCCGCTCCGGCACCTCGAAGCGCAGCCGTCGCGGCACCAGCGGTTCGGGCAGCTTCTGGAACAGGTCGTAGGTGTCGTAGCGCCACTCGGTGCCGATCTGCAGCACGTCGGCGAAGCCCGCGGTGGTCAGCAGTGCCACCCGCTCGCCGCGCCGCTCGATGACCGCGTTGGCGACCAGCGTCGTGCCGTGGATCACCTGGCTCACCTGGCCGGGCGCGACGCCGTTTGCGTCGAGGATGCGCCGCACGCCCTCGAGCACGCCGAGCGACGGGTCGCGCGGCGTGGTGAGTACCTTCTCGTTGACGAGCCGGCCGGAGGCATCGTCGATCATCACGAGATCGGTGAAGGTGCCGCCGATGTCGACGCCGATGCGATAGCCCTCAGTCATGAGTCACGAGCCCCTCCTCGAGGTCGTGGCGAACGAGGGCCGGATCGCGCTCCGCTGCGGGGCCGAAGCCTCCGCCACCCGGTGTCTCGAAGCTGACCCGGTCGCCCTGCCGCAGGTCCAGCCGCGCCTTGGCGGGGATCCGCTCGCCGTTCAGGTACTCTCGCCCCGCTCTGCCGGGCTCGCCGCCGAGCAGGCCGCGGGGCGGGAAGCGCACGCGCTCGTGACGGATCGTCATCGAGACGGGCGACGGCGAGGTGACCTCGAACGACACGCGCTGGGCCAGCCCGCCGCGGTGCCGGCCCGCGCCGCCGGAGTCGGGGATCAGCGCCTTCTCGGTGATCAGCAGCGGGACGCTGTTCTCGAACTGCTCGACAGGCACCGTCGCGATGTTGCTGGGGAAACTCAGGCAGGCGGGCCCGTCGTCCCGCGGCCGCGCGCCGTGCCCGCCGTTCATGAAGAACATCTTCACGAAGCGGCGCTGGTTGCGCAGGCGCCCCGAGAAGTAAACGTTCCAGATCGGCGAGCCGCAGTCGGCGATGACGCGGTCCGGCATCGTCGCCGCCAGCGCGCCGTAAACGACGGCAGGCAGGTAGTGGCCCGAGAGGTGGCGCGCCCAGACCGGGGCCGGCCGCCTCGGGTTCAGCAGCGAACCCTCCGGGGCGACGATGCTGACGGGCCGGAAGCAGCCGTCGTTGTTCGGCGTCGCCGGATCGAGTGCGCACTTCAGCGCATAGGCCGTGTAGGCCCAGGTGAAGTTCAGCACCGAGTTGATCGGCCGGTTGACCTGCGGCGAGGTTCCCGCGAAGTCCACGCTCAGCGCGTCGCCCGCCACCTCGATGGCGCACCGGATGGTCAGCGGCTCCTCGAATCCGTCCACCTGCATGCTGTCGCCGTAGCGGCCGTCGGGGATCGCGGCGATGGCCCGCCGCATCGACGCCTCGGAGCGCCGCAGGATCTCGTCGACCAGCGCGTCGAGGTCATCGATGCGCTCGCGGTCGAGCATGCGCGTCAGCCGCGCGATGCACACGCCATAGGCCGCGAACTGCGCACGGATGTCGCCGAGCGTTTCCTCCGGCGCGCGCAGGTTGGCCTCGAGGAAGGCGATCACATCGGCGTTCTCGACCCCGCCGCGGACGATCCGCGAGACCGGGATCGTCAGGCCTTCCGCGTAGGAGTCGACCGCGTCGATCGACGGCGCACCGCCGATGTCGACCGTGTGGAACACGCTGCCGACGTAGGCGATCAGGCGGTCGCGGTGGAATACCGGCCGGACCATCGTGATGTCGTTCAGGTGGCCGGTGCCGCTGTAGCCGTCGTTGGAGATCAGCACGTCGCCCGGTTGCAGGGTCTCGGGCGGGAAACGGGCCAGCATCACGGCGAGCGTGCGCGGCATCGTGCCGATGAAAGAGGGCACGCTGCGCGAGGACTGCGCGAACAGCCGCCCGCGGCTGTCCATCAGGCTCACGGCCAGATCCCAGTTGTCGCGCACCACCGATGAGAACGAGGTGCGCACGAAGGTCTGCGCGGTCTCGTCGATCAGTGCGTTGAACCGGCGCCACAGCGTGCCGATCTGCAGGGCCGAGTAGCTCACCGCGTCACTCCGCCTGGCTCGACCGGTCCTCGGCGGCCGGGCCCTGCGCCAGGAACTCGACGAGGGCGCGCCGCGCAGCCGGATCCGCGACGCCCGGCGCCACCATGGACGTGCCGGGCACGGCGAGCGCCGCGTTGGCGATGAAGCGGTCGAGCGCGTCGGCCGTCCACGTGAGGCCGGCGCCGCGCAGCGCGGCCGAATAGGCGAATCCGCTCTTCGACGCCGCCCGGCCGCCGACCACGCCGTGCAGGTTCGGACCGAGGCCCGCCGGACCGCCCTTCTGCAGCGTGTGGCAGGCCGCGCAGCGTTCGGCGAACTGCTGCGCCCCCGCCGCGTTCGCCTTGCTGGCCGCTGCCGGCGACCCGCCGCCCGCCGGGGCCGCCTGTGGCGCCCTCAGCAGCCCGACCAGCTGTGCCCAGTCACGGTACGCGGCGGCATTGCGCGGCTCCGGCGGCGACACCCGGACCTCGCCGCGCACCGGCGGCGCCAGCGGCCCGCGGTAGGTGGCGAGCTGGTGACCGGCGCTGGCCGGCGAGTGGAAGGCACCGAATCCCCGGATGCGGTCCTTGTCGGTGTGGAGCGCCACGATGGTGCCGCCGTAGTTGATGTACTTTCCGGCGTTGCGGTAGAAGAACCAGACGACGTCGTTACCGTCGATCGTCGTCTTCAGCGTGTCGGAACGCACCGGGATCGGGTAGTGGGTGAAGCGCTCGGACTCCTGGTCGAACAAGGTCAGGTAGTTGTCGTTCGACAGCCAGATGCGGTCGCGACTGTCCGCCTCGGCGTTGTAGATCGCGGCATACGGCAGGTCGCCGAGCCGCCACTCCTTGACGATCCCGGTGTCCGGGTCCAGCCGGTACAGGCGGTCGATGTACTTCTCGCTGGCGTAGGTGCCGGCCCAGATGCGGTTCTTCGAATCCACGCCGAGCCGGCGGATCGAGCTCGCAGCGTGCTCGCGCACGAGCCGGAAGTGGCGGAACTCCTCGGTCTCCGGGTCGAAGCGCGTGACGCCGCCGTTGTGGTAGTCCGCCCACCACACCTTGTCGCGGTGATCGACGATGATCCCGTAGGGCCGCGCGCGCACCACCGGCACCTCCCACCAGAGCACCGAGTCGGTCGCGCGGTCCCACTTGCCGAGTCCGCCGGCCGGCAGGAACGACAACCAGAGATTCCCCTTCGAGTCGAAGATCTGCGTGTTGCTGCCCAGCCCCGCTTCGTTGCCCAGCCGCCAGCGGTCCACCAGCCCGGTCTTCGGATCCAGCCGTCGCACGACGTCGCCCGAGTACCA
>JBIIDW010000193.1:0-5062 GCA_044238215.1 Steroidobacteraceae bacterium | reverse complement strand
TCGACCGAGGTCTCGAGATAGACCACGGCGCCACGCTCGCCCAGGCACTCGCGGTTCGCCGCGAGCAGCACGGCCCCGCCCCCGGTCGACAGCACGATGCCCGAACGGCGCGTGAGCTCCTCGATCACCTCGCGCTCACGCTCGCGAAATCCGGCCTCGCCTTCCTTCTCGAAGATCAGCGTGATGTCCGCGCCGGTGCGGCGCTCGATCTCGGCGTCCGAGTCGACGAACTCGAGGCCGCTGAGTCGGGCGAGCTGACGGCCGACGACCGTCTTGCCCGAGCCCATCGGCCCGACCAGGAAGATGTTCCGAGTTCCGCGCATGTCGAGGGAGCACGCGCGCCGAAAGCCCGGCGCGGACCGCGCTACAGCGGGCTGCTGCAGACCTGGGTGCCGAACGGGCTGACGCGGCCCGGCGGTGCGATGTTCTCGTTGTTGAAGTCGGAGGCGGCACCCGGCACGAGGAACCTGGACGAGCGGCGGAACTCGGTACCCTGCACCGAGGCGCGCGCCTCGAGCGTGACCTCGAGCCAGAACGCCACGTCCTGCGGGTACAGCACCTCGATCGTCGCGATACCCTGCGAGTTGGTCGTTGCCGCGGCCGGGGCGACCAGCGCTACGTTTCCGACGTCGAGGCGGGCGTTGTTGTTGAAGTCCTCACCGGGGTCGAGCCGGGCGTTGCGCGCGGTCGCGGGCACCAGCGCGTCCTCGTCGGTGCAGAAATAGTTGGGGCTGGCGGGCGACCAAGAGCCACCGCCGAAGACGTGGAAGCCCTTTCGGTACCGCTCGGTGAGCACGCTGGTCTGCACGGGCACGTTGGCGACGCCGTTACCGTTGGCGTCGGTCAGCTGGACCGTGAACTGGATCTTGTACTGCGAGATGTTCGGCTCTTCGATGGTGTTGCCAGTGCCCAGCGAGATGAACACCACCTTGCTGGCGACGGTGAGCGCCACCGTGTCGGTCACGACCGACCCGCCAGCGCCGCCGACCGAGGCCGTGACCACCACGCCGTCGCGGGCGCTGGTCGAGGAGCTCGCGGTGTAGATCGTCTGCGCACGCCCGAGGCTGTTGGTGACGGCCGAAGCCAGCGACAGCGTGCCGCCGGTGACGTCCTGCAGCGCGAAGGTGACGGTCTTGTTCTTGACCAGGTTGCCGGCGGCGTCGCGCACCACGGCGGTCAGCGTCGCCTGCTCGTTGGGCGCGATCGTGAAGGCGTTCGACTGGACGTCGATCGAGTCCGCTGTGAGCGCCACGAACTCGATGGACTGCTGCGCCGACACGCTGCCGCTGCTCGCGGTGACGACGGCGCCACCCGCGCTGGTCGAACTGATGTTGACGGTGGCATCACCGTTGGCGTCGGTGACGGCCGACGCGGCGCTGAGCACGCCGCGCGTGGCGGTGAAGTTCACGGTCTGGCCGACCAACGGCGCGCCCGCGGACAGCCAGCGCACGGTCAGGGCCTGCGTGGCGGCGAGCGCGATCTCGGCGTTGGCGGCGGGAGTCGTGAAGACGAAGGAGTCGCTGTTGATCGCCACGGACTGCGTCGCCGTGAGGCCGAAACCGGCGATGGTCAGGGTCTCGTTGCCCGGCTGCGTGACGTTGACCGTGAACGTGGCCCGCCCGGTGGGGTCGGTGGTCAGCGCGGCCGGGGTGACGGTGTTGCCGCGGGCCGAGGTGACGGTCAGCGCCTGCCCGGCGATGCCCTGGTCCGAGGAGTTGGCGAGCGTGACCGTGTAGGTTCCCGACGCGCCGAGCACCAGGCCCGTGGGGCCCTGGACGCTGAGTCGGGTGCCCGACACGGCGACGTTGACGGTCTGGCTGAGGCCGCCCGCCGTGGCGGTGACGGTAATGGTGCGGTTGCGCGGGTCGCTGGCAGTGGTCAGCGTCGCGGCGACGGCGCCGCTGGCGTTGGTGGTGTTCGGTGAGGGCGCCTGCAGGCCGCCCGAATTGCTCGAGAACAACACCGGCACGCCGGTGAGGAAGTTGTTCTGGGCGTCGCGGGCGATCGCGGTGATCGTGGCGCTCAGCGAACCGTCGGAGGGCAGCGTGGGCGTGCTGGTGTTGAGCGTGAGCGAACCGACCGTGGTCGGCGGCTGCGCCGAGACCACCTGGATCGTGGTGGTGCCGCTCACGTTGCCTGCGCGCGCGGTCACCGTGATCGTGCGCAGCGTGGCGTCGCCGGCCGTGACGACGGCACCGCTCGCGACCCCGGCCGCGTTGGTGTTGGCCGTCGAGGGACTCACGCCGCCCGAGCTGGCGCTGAACGTGACCGGCACGTTGGTCATCAGGGCGTTGTTCGCATCGCGGACGAACGCGGTGATCGCGGCGGTCTGGCTGCCGTCGCTGAGGATCGTGGCGCGGTCGGACGTGATCGAGACGCTGGCTACCGCGGGGGGCGTGGTGGCCGCGGCCGGCGTCTGGAACGCGTTGTCGGAGGAGCCTCCGCCGCCGCAGGCGGCAAGCAACGCGCTGGCCCAGAGCGTCGCACCCAACAGAATCTTGCGCATCATGACTTACCTGGATGGCGGCCGGACGGCGACCCGGGCGCCTTCAGTAAACATTAATCCCTTCCCGGAGAATCTTCGGCGTGACGAAGATCAAGAGTTCGTCCTTGTTATTTGTCTTAGTCGACGTTTTGAACAGAATCCCGAGCCCCGGGATGTCCCCGAGGTAGGGAATCTTCCTCTCCGACTCCCGCCGCTCCGTCTCGAGGATGCCGCCGAGCACCACGGTCTGGCCGTCGTTGACCAGCACCTGGGTGGTGATCTCGCGGGTGTCGATCGAGGGGACGTTGACGCCGCCGGAGGCCACCACGACCTGGCCGACGCTGTCCTTCTTGACGTTGAGGTCGAGGATGATCCGGCCGTCGGGGGTGATCTGCGGCGTGACCTTGAGCGCCAGCACCGCCTTCTTGAAGCTGATCGTCGTGGCGCCGCTGGAGGCGGACTCCTGGTAGGGCACCTCGACGCCCTGCTCGATGCTGGCTTCCTTCTGGTTCGCGGTGATCACCCGTGGCGAGGAGATGATCTCGCCGCGGCCCTCGGCCTGGGCGGCGGAGAGTTCGAGGTCGACGATGTAGTCGGACCCGAGCAGCATGAACGCGAGCCGACCCGCGGGGCTGCCCACTGGCAGGTTGATGTTGTACCGCTGGTTGGCCGAACCGCCGCCGGCGATGTCGACCGGGAACGGCGAGCCGCTGCCCCGCAGGTTGTCCAGCGCCGAGCCGAGCGTCACCTCGGTCGACTCGAGGCTGCCGGAGCTCACCAGCAGCCCGTCGTCGCCGCGGGCGCGGATACCGGTCGCGCCGGCGCGAACGCCGAGCTCGCGCGTGAAGTCATCGTTGACGATCACGATGCGGGCCTCGATCAGCACCTGCCGGACGGGGATGTCGAGGGTACCGACCAGGCGGCGGATGTCGGTGAGCTTGTCGGCCGTGTCCTGCAGCAGCAGCGTGTTCGTGCGCTCGTCGACCGCAACGCTGCCGCGCGTCGACAGCAGCGAGCCGCCCTGGGACTTGATGAGCTGGGCGAGATCGGCGGCCTTGGCGTAGTTGACCTGCAGGTACTCGGAGCGCAGCGGCGCCAGCTCCTGCATGTCCTTGCGGCTCGCGAGCTCCGCCTTCTCGCGCGCCGCGAGCTCGTCTGCCGGCGCGACCACGATGACGTTGTCCTGGCGGCGCTTGTCGAGGCCCTTGGAGCGCAGCACGATGTCGAGGGCCTGGTCCCACGGTACGTTCTGCAGTCGCAGCGTGACGCTTCCCGACACGGTGTCGCTGACGACGATGTTCTGGCCGCTCGCATCGGCCAGCAGCTGCAGCACGGCCCGTGTCTCGATGTCCTGGAAGTTCAGCGTCAGGCGCTCGCCGGTGTATTCGCGCTTGTCCTCGGCGGCCGCCTGGAGCTTGCGCGACGGCTGCAGTTCCAGGACGTAGAGATCGTCCGACTGGTACGCCAGCTGCTCGAAGTCGCCGTTGGCGGTCACGATGACCCGGGTGCCCGTGCCGATCCGCTGCACCTCGAACGTGGAAACGGGCGTCGCGAAGTCCAGCGCGTCGAACCTGCGCAGGAGCCGTTCCGGAACCTCGGCACCGGCAAAGTCGACGAAGATCTGCGTGCCCTGCTGCCGCAGGTTGATGGGCGTCCGCGGGTCCGTGAGGCTCACGGCGAGGCGGCCCATGCCCTCGCCGCCGCGGCGGAAGTCGATGCTGCGGATGGCGCGGGTGCGCGAGGCGGAGGCCGGGTCGCGGGCGCCGCCCTGGGCGGCGGCAGGCATGGCCGGCGCCGCGGCCGCCACCTGGGTGGCGCCGAGGCTGACGATGATCTCGTTGCCCGAGACGCGGGTCTGATAGGGAATGAGGCGCTCGAGGTTGAGCACGAGGCGCGTCCGGCCACCGGCCTCGGCAGCCAGGATCGAGTCGAGGCCTGCCTGGCGCACGTCGATGCGGCGCGACGGCAGCGCGAGCTGGGTCTTCTGCAGGTCGAAGGAGATGCGCGCCGGGTTGTCGATCGTGAAGGACAGCGGCTCGGACGCCGGCCCGGACAGGCGGAACGTGAGCTGCAGTTCCTGCCCAGGCAGCGCCTGGACGTCGACCGACTCGAGTCGATTGGCGCCCTCCTGGGCGAGCGCGTCGGGCGCGGTCCCCAGGCTGCAGGCGAGCAACGCGAGCGTGCCGAAGCCGGCGCGCAGGATGCTGCGGAAACGCATTGCGGAATTCATCGTTGCTCTCCCCTGACGCCGGTCACTCGCTCAACGCCAGCGCGGCGGGTCGCTCCATGTACCCGCCGAGGCCGTCCGGAACGATTTCCACCAGCGTGATCTTCGACGCGCCGACTTCGGTGACGCGGCCGTCGCTCTGGCCCATGTGGTTGCCGGGCAGCACCCGATGCACCAGGCCATCCTTCGTCTTCACCAGTCCGTATCTGTTCCCGCCGAGGTCCAGCGTGCCGACCATTCGCAGCGTGTCCAGCGAGAACTGCTCGAGGAACTCCCGGTTGCGACGCGAGTCGGGGCGCACCGTGCTTGCAGTCACCGCATTGCTCGGCCCGTTGGGCTCGAACGGGGAC
>JBIIDW010000192.1:0-5067 GCA_044238215.1 Steroidobacteraceae bacterium | reverse complement strand
CTCGTACTCTGGATACTGGCGAACTGACCATGAGTGACGACAGCAGTCTGGCATTGCTCCTGCTGGGCCCCGGCAGCGCCGTCGGCCTGTACTGGGGTCTCTATCGCTACTACCGCAACACCGACAAGTCGCACGCGTTCGAGCGCGAGACCAAGGTGGACGCGAAGCCCGTGACGGGCACCGACGTGAAGATCGGCACCAACAACGGCACGCGGGAGCGGCGCATCGACGGCGACAATGTGAGCGAGTACCGTCGGCGCGTGGCCCGGATGCGCAGCGACGATAGCTGACGACCTTGCACCCCGTGTCACGGTGCGGCGTCGGCGGGGTCCTCGAGCAGCTGGATGGAATCGACCACCGAGCCGAGTGCCTCGAGTGCCTCGAGTGCCTTGCCGTCGACCAGCACCGTGCGGTGCGATTCGCGGATTTTCTCGAAGGCCTGCGCGATGCCGGAGTATCCTCTCGCGTCGAGATAGGTCGTGGAGACCACGACGTTCCACGCCCCGTCGTCGCTGCCCGTGTCCATGACGGTGTAGGCGTGCAGCAATCCCTGCTCCCGGGCGATGCGGTCCATGGCGAACCAGTTCAGGACGATGAAGCGCTTGAGGTTTTCCCGCTGGCCGGGCTGCGACTTGAGGAACGTGAGTTCGACGGCCCGGGTGCCCGCCGGGGCCGGATTCGCGTCGGCCAGGACCGCGGCGAGCACCAGCGTGGCGGCGAGGATCACGCGGATTACCGTTGCCATGTCTCCTCCGATGGTCGGGGACGCGCCGTGCGCCCGGTGCGGGATGCTCGCACGAACGCGCCGATGCCGTCGCGCCGGCGGCGACCGGCGCCGGAGCCCGCGGCGATGAGCGGCAGCCCGCCGGCGGATCCGCGCCTGTCCAAGCTGATGGGCGAGCGCGGGCTGTGCTCGCGGCGCGAGGCCGAGGAATGGATCGTGAACGGCTGGGTCAGGGTCGACGGCAAGGTCGTCGACACGCTCGGCGTGCGCGTGTCGCCGCAGGCACGCATCGAGATCGACGCCGCGGCCCGCGAGCGGCAGGGCGAACTGGTGACGATCCTGCTGCACAAGCCGGTCGGCTACGTCTCCGGCCAGGCCGAGGACGGCTACGAGCCGGCCGTCGTGCTGATCCGGCCGGAGAACCGCTGGGCCGAGGATCCCTCGCCACTGCGTTTTCGGCCCGAACACCTGCGCGGTCTCGCGCCGGCCGGCCGCCTCGACATCGACTCGACTGGTCTGCTGGTGTTCACGCAGGACGGCCGGGTGGCGAAGCACCTGATCGGCCAGGACTCTTCGGTCGAGAAGGAATACCTGGTGCGCGTGCGCGGGACGCTGGCGGAGGACGGCATGCGGCGGCTGCGGCACGGCCTGACGCTCGACGGTGTCCGGCTGCGGCCTGCGCAGGTGTCCTGGCAGAACGAGGACCAGTTGCGCTTCGTGCTGCGCGAGGGCCGCAAGCGCCAGATCCGCCGGATGTGTGAGCTCGTCGGCCTGCAGGTGACCGGGCTCAAGCGCATCCGCAGCGGCAGGGTGCCGCTCGGGCGCCTGCCCGTCGGGCAGTGGCGCTACCTGCGTGCCGATGAGATGTTCTGACCCCGTGCTGAAGTGGACAGAGGGCGGCGTGGAGCGGGAAGCGCGCTGGCGCAGCTCAAGCGGCGCGCCGCCGCCGCGCGCCGTGCGCATCGTCGACGACCGGCTCGGCGCCGACGAGGCCTACGGGCTCGCCTGCCAGGGCGTCGGCCTGCTGTGGCGCGGTGACTTCCACAACGCGCGCCAGTTGCTCGCGGCGCTCGGCAGGCGCGCCGACCGCGTGCGCGGATCGCGCGCTGCCGGCGGTGCCGGCGCTGCCGCGCAGGCCGAATTGTTCCACCGCGAGCGCCAGGCCCGCGCACAGCGCGCCCGCACGCTCGGAATGCTGCTCGTGCAACTCGACGATGACTTCCGCCTCGACCTGCCGCGTGCTCCCGATCTGCGCGAAGCCTGCGTCGGGGCGCTCGGCGCGCCGGGTGGCGGTCCGGTGGCGCTGGCGCTGAGCGAGCTGCTCGGCATGATCGGTGCGCATGAGTGGCGCCGCAAGGGCGTGGACGTGCCCGAGGCAGGCGGGCGTATCCACCCGCACTACGGCGTGTTCGCGCCGATCCGCGCCGAGTACGTAGGGCTGGTCGCGCGTGCGCCGTTGCCGGCTGCGCTGGCCGATGCGGGCCTCGCGTTCGACGTCGGCACAGGTACGGGGGTGCTGGCGGCCGTGCTCGTGCGGCGCGGCGTGGGCCGCGTGATCGCGACCGACGTCGAGTCCGCGGCGCTGGCCTGCGCCAGTGAGAACCTCGCCGCGCTCGGCGTCGCAGCCCGGGTCGAGCTGCGGCAGGGCGACCTGTTCCCGTCGGCGCGCGCGGCGCTCGCCGTGTGCAATCCGCCGTGGGTGCCCGCGCGGCCAGGTTCACCGCTCGAGCGCGCGGTCTACGATCCCGACAGCCGGATGCTGCGAGGCTTCCTCGACGGCCTCGCGTCCCATCTCGTGCCTGGTGGCGAGGGCTGGCTCGTGCTTTCGGACCTCGCCGAGCATCTCGGACTTCGGCCGCGTGCGCAGCTGCTGCATTGGATCGGGTCCGCGGGACTCGCGGTGATCGACCGGCTCGACGTGCGTCCGAGTCATCCGCGCGCGTCCGATGCCACCGACCCGCTGGCCGCTGCGCGCGGCGCCGAGATCACCTCGCTGTGGCGGCTGCGCGTGCGCACGATTTCCGCGCCGCGCGCAAGTCTTGTCGCTGCGGATGGCGTCGCGCATAGTCCCGACCCCTTCGCCGAGCCCGCGACTCCGACCGCATGAGTTCACCCACGACGCAAGCTTCCATCGCGCAGCGACTCGCCGACGAGCTGCAGGCACGACCCTCGCAGGTGCAGGCTGCGGTCGATCTCCTGGACGAGGGCGCCACCGTGCCCTTCATCGCGCGTTACCGGAAGGAGGCGACGGGCGGACTCGACGACGTGCAGCTCCGGCGCCTCGAGGAGCGGCTGACCTACCTTCGCGAACTCGAGGAGCGGCGCGCGGCGGTTCTCGAGAGCATCCGCTCGCAGGGCAAGCTGACCGCGGAGCTGGAGTCCGGCATCCTCGTCGCGGATTCGAAGCAGCGCCTCGAGGATCTCTACGCGCCCTACAAGCCGAAGCGACGCACCAAGGCGATGATCGCGGTCGAGGCGGGCCTAGCGCCCCTCGCGGATGCGTTGCTGGCGGATCCGGCGCTCGACCCCGAGGCCGAGGCGGCGAGGTATCTCCGCGCGCCCTGCGAGGGACCCGACGGTCCCAACCCGGGAGTGGTCGACGCCAAGTCGGCGCTCGAGGGGGCCCGCCACGTGCTGGTCGAACGCTTCGCCGAGGATGCAGAACTCGTGGGTTCGCTGCGCGCGCAGCTCGCCGAGCAGGGCGTCGTCGTCTCGGCGGTCGTCGAGGGCAAGGAGGAGGCGGGAGCGAAGTTCCGCGACTACTTCGCCTACAGCGAACCCTACGTCCGGGTGGTGCCGCACCGCGCGCTCGCGCTGTTCCGTGGGCGCAACGAGGGTGTGCTTCGCGTGTCCATCAAGCTTCCCGAGGAGGTGGAGGCCGGCGACGCCGTGATCCGCCCGATCAACGGCTGCGAGCGGCGCATCGCCGCGCGCAACGGCATCGCCGAGCACGGTCGACCGGCCGACGCGTGGCTGATGCAGACGGCGCGCTGGGCGTGGACGGTAAAGCTGGCGTGGCAGCTGGAGGGCGAACTGTTCGCCGCGCTGCGCGAGCGCGCCGAGGAGGAGGCCATCCGCGTGTTCGCCGGGAACCTGCACGACCTTTTGCTGGCCGCGCCGGCAGGTCGGAGGGTCACGATGGGTCTCGACCCAGGGCTGCGGACGGGCGTGAAGGTCGCCGTGGTGGACCGCACGGGAAAGCTGCTCGAGACGACCACCGTGTACCCGCACGTGCCGCGAAACGACTGGGACGGTGCGCTCCATGCGCTCGGCAAGCTCGCGGAAAGGCACGGGGTGGAACTGGTCAGCATCGGCAACGGCACGGCGTCCCGGGAGACCGATCGCCTCGCGGCCGAACTGCTGCGGCGTCACCCCGAGTTGCGGATGACCAAGATCGTGGTCTCGGAGGCGGGCGCCTCGGTGTATTCGGCGTCCGAGCTCGCGTCCCGCGAGTTCCCTTCGCTGGACGTGAGCCTGCGCGGCGCGGTGTCGATCGCCCGCAGACTGCAGGATCCGCTCGCCGAACTCGTCAAGATCGATCCCAAGTCGATCGGCGTAGGCCAGTACCAGCACGACGTCAGCCAGCTGAAACTCGCCCGGCAGCTCGACGCCGTCGTCGAGGACTGCGTCAACGCGGTGGGCGTCGACGTGAACACGGCCTCGGCGCCTTTGCTTGCGCGGATCTCCGGACTGTCGGTTTCGCTGGCGGAGGGAATCGTGTCGCACCGCGACGCCCATGGCGCATTCCGCAGCCGCGCCCAGCTGCGCGAGGTGCCGCGCCTCGGCCCCAAGACATTCGAGCAGGCCGCGGGCTTCCTGCGGATCGCCGACGGCGACAATCCGCTGGATGCGTCTGCAGTGCACCCCGAGGCCTATCCCGTCGTCGAGAGGATACTCGCGGACCTGCGCCGGCCGGTGTCCGAGCTGATGAGCGACGCCACGATCCTTCGGCGGGTGGATGCGGCGCGCTACACGGACGAACGCTTCGGCCTGCCGACGGTGCGCGACATCCTGCGCGAACTGGAGAAACCCGGCCGCGACCCGCGGCCGGAGTTCCGCGCCGCAACGTTTCGCGACGGTGTCGAGGAGGTTGCGCACCTGCAGCCGGGAATGATCCTCGAGGGCGTCGTCACCAACGTGACGAACTTCGGCGCGTTCGTCGACGTCGGCGTGCACCAGGACGGCCTCGTGCACATCTCGGCGATGTCGAGCCGCTTCGTGAAGGACCCGCGCGAGGTGGTCAAGGCCGGCGACGTCGTCAAGGTGAAGGTGCTCGAGGTCGACGTGAAGCGGCAGCGGATCGCGCTGTCGATGCGGCTTGATGACGCGCCGGGTGCGCGGGG
>JBIIDW010000191.1:0-5090 GCA_044238215.1 Steroidobacteraceae bacterium | reverse complement strand
CATGTCGGCCACGAACGCCTCGTACTCGTCGAGGAAGTCCATGATCCGATAGCTCTGCAGTGTGAGGAAGCGATCGAGCGCGTACTGGAAGTTCTCGATCCGCATGTTGCCGCGCTCACTGTAGGTTGCTACGAATCCGGCGATGAGCACCTGCTTGAGCTCGTTCATCAGCGGAAGGCATGCGGACAGGTGCTCCGGCGAGGCGTTCTCGAGGACGACGTCGATACGCCGCGGGCAGTGGGCGCGAAGCGCTACATCGGCTGGTGTCGTTCGGTAGTTGAAGGCCGCGTCAACTCCCGCCTTCTCCACGAGCCAGCGCACTTTTTCGTCGCTCCCCGCCGAACTGACCACGCGGGCGCCACGGATCTTCGCGATCTGGCACGCGATCGAGCCTACCGTCCCGGCACCGCTGGAGACGACCACGGTGTCACCGGGCGTGATCCGTGCCAGGCGTGCCATGCCGCCCCAGGCCGTCAGCGCCGCGATGCCGAGCAGGCCTACATAGTCCTGCGGTCGCGCCCCGGCGGCAGAGCGGATCGCCAGCGAATTGGCGGGCGACAGATACGGCACGTAACGATCGCCGTTGGAGATGAAATGCTCCTGCCAGCCGGACATGTTCTCGACGAGATCCCCGCGTTGGAATCCCGGGTGGCGCGAGTCGATTACGCGCCCGATAGCGGGGCCATCCAGGGCGGCGCCGAGCGGCCACGGCTCGAGGTCGGTGGCCTCCGCCTCCATGCTGCGCCGCATGTAGGGATCGATGGACATCCAAAGGTTTTGCACGAGCACCTGGCCCGGCTGCAGACCAGGCAGCTCGAGCTCCGCGACGGTGAAGTCGGAGGGGGAGGCGATGCCAACCGACCGACGCACCAGATGCACCTGACGGGTTCGGAATCCCATGAGCTGTAGCCTCCTGCCTTGGTTTGACAAATGTAGGCCGACGGCCTACTATCAGTCCAGCTATTTTTGCGCAGGTCGGCCCTCATGGACCCGCTTTCACTGGATTCCCGCGCGGTGCTGGTCACCGGCGCGGCCGGCGGAATAGGGGCCGCGGTGGCCCGGCGACTTGCCCGCCAGCGGGCAGACCTGGTGATCACCGATCGCGCCGAAGCGAACGATGGGCTGCAGGCCCTGGCCGCGGAGATCTCCGCGATGGGGCGCAGAGTCTTCTCCCGGACGGCCGACGTTGCGTGCAAGGCCGAGGTGTCGGCGATGGTTGCTGCGGCAAGGGCGGCGATCGGACCGATCGACACCCTGGTCAATGTGGCCGGAGTGCACGCCTTCCCAGCGCCGTTGATCGGCATCGACGAAGCGCGATGGAATCGCATCCTCGCCGTCAATCTGACGGGGCCTTTGTTTTTTTGCCAGGCGCTGCTGCCGGAGATGATCGAGCGGCGCACCGGGTATATCGTCAACGTGGCCTCCGACAGCGCGTTTGACGTGATTGCCGGAGAGGGCCCGTACGGGATCTCCAAGATCGGGTTGGTGCGCCTTGGCGCATATCTGGCGAGGGAGACTGCTGGCTCCGGTGTCAGGATCAACTCCATCGCGCCGGGGTGGGTGAAGACTGCCATGTCCCAGCCTTTCCTGGGAGACGCTGCAACCGCGGCGACGGCCATCGAGGGGGTTCCCCTCGGTCGGGTCGCGGATCCCGCGGAAATCGCGGATGTCGTGCTCTTCCTCGTGTCCGGCCTCGCCGCCTATGTCCACGGCCACTGCATGGTGGTCGACGGTGGGCGCATCGCGGGCGTCCCGGCGTGACTCCGCCAGCCCGAACCGCCTGCCGCGAACCTGGTGCTTGCCTGTCTTCCGAGGAGCCCCAGCCATGAGAACCTCCGTCCGCCACATCATCGCTGGCGTTGCCATAGCCGCGGTATCTTCACTCGCCACATGGGCCGCGACGTCCAAGGGAGCATTGCCCGACCTTTCGGTGCCGCATGGCGCTCCGTCCGACTTCAAGTGGTCGCCGCTGCCGGAATTCGGGGGCGAGGAGGCCATCATCTACCGCTCGCCGGACGGGCGACGCGTGGCTGCGGCGTTCCGTGAATCCGGACTTGCGTCCTTCACTTATCCGTTCGATGAGTTCCTCGTGGTCACCTCCGGGAGCGTCAGGATGGCGGTCCGCGGCGGCGAGACTTTCACGTTGCGGACCGGGGACGTTGCGTACCTGCGCAAGGGTCTGACGGTCGACATGGAATTCAGCGAAGGATTCTCGGATGTCACGTGCCTGATGGGTGATGAGCCCGTGTCATGGCGTTGAACGGCGACGTCGAGTCCAGGCCGTCTCTTGCGGCCATGCTGGCGATCGGTGTGATGGGTAACAGCGTCATCTACGTGATGCCCTTGCTGATCGGGGCGATGGTCACCGACCGCGGGTTTTCGGAACAGCAGGCGGGATATATCGCGTCCGCCGACCTGCTGGGCTACGCGGTTGCGACGCTGGCCGTCGCGACGCTCGTGCGACGCGTCAGCTGGCGCAGCATCTGCTGGTGTGGGCTCGCACTCATGGCGGGTGCCAACGCGATCACCCCGGTGGTGGGCGGCTTCGAGGCCTTCACGGCCGTCAGGCTCGTCAGTGGGCTGGGTGGCGGGTTGCTCGCGGCCGTGGCGACGGTCGCGCTCGGGTGCCGTCGGGAGCCCGATCGAGGTTTCGGCGCGCTATTCGCCGCGTTGCTGCTGTTCGCGACCGCGGCACTTTGGGGATTACCACCCCTCATCGCCTCGTTCGGGCTCGCCGGAGCCTACGGCCTGATCGCGTTGCTGGCGTTACCGGTGGCCTTTGCTGTCCCGATCCTGCCCTCCGGCGCGCAAACCGCGGCGGTGGCGCAGTCCGGCGCGAGCCGCCGAAGCCGGTGGCTCGCCAACCTCGTCCTGCTGTCGATCTTTCTCTTCTTCGCGGAGCAGAACGCCGTGTGGGCCTATGCCGAGCGGATGGGCGCTGCGGCGGGGCTCAGCGCGTCGTTTATCGGCTTCGCACTCGGCGTCGCGACCTTGGTCAGCGCCGTGGGTGCAGGCCTCGTGGCCTGGCTCGGCGCGCGAATACGGCGCGGGCTGGCCATCGCCCTTGCGACGTTGGTGCAGGTCGGCGTCTTCGTGCTGCTCGCTCGCGAATTCGGCCCGTCGCTGTTTCTGGGATTGCTCGCATTGCTCGCGATTGCGTGGAACGTGGTCAACCCGTTACAGCTCGGGATCCTTTCGCAGGTGGACGACAGTGGCGCCAGCCTGGCACTGGCCCCCGCAGCAACGGGACTGGGGCTGGCCGCGGGCCCGGCAATCGGCGCCGCCATGCTCGCGCCCGGTGACTACGGGACCTTGCTGGTCATGTGCGCAGCCGTCGCAGCCCTCAGTGCCATGCTGCTCTGGTCGCCGCTGGGTTCGCGAAACGACGTGCCGGCGGTCGACGCCGGCCGCTGATCTGCACCGCAGGTCCTGACAGGAGGCCTCCGGTCCGACGTGACCGGGAGTGCGCCGCGTCGTTCCTTGCCGGGTTGATTCTCGAGGTCGACGACCTCGCCGCATACCACGACAGGATGAAGGCGCGCGGGGTGCAGATGGTCGATACCGGCGGGGAGCCGGTCAATCCGATGGCGAAGGCGCAGGTCCTGCAGCCGTTTGGCGACCGCATCGCGTACGTTCCGACGGATGTCAGCAGAGGGATGGTGATCGAAGTCTCCGAGCGCGGACCGCGAGGTACGAACCTGATCCACGCCCGCGACGCAAGCTGGGAGGACTCGTCGGCCGGCGAGCTACAGCGCGGCGAGGTCCGGAGTTAAGGCGGGCATTTCACGGAGCGGCTGGTACGCGCGCTTGAACTCCGGTGGCCAGCGGGCCGGCCGACCGGTGCTCAGCTGGACGCAGGCGTACTCGACGCATGCCCGGGCAAGGGTGACCCGGTCGGCTGTTCGAACGATCTGGAAACGGCGGCCGATGCGCAGCGGCGATGATCCCTCGATGAGCCAGGTGGCCACCTGGATCTCATCCGCGAGCAGCGCCGCGCGCTGGTAGACGACCGTCGTGCGAACCACGACCATCCCGCGGTCGAGGGCGACGCAGAGGCCTATCGGTATCCCCAGGCTCTCCGAGTGCGCCCACGCCGCGCGATCCAGCCACTGGACGTAGACCGCATTGTTCGCGTGGCGGTAACCGTCGATGTCGGTCTGCCCCACAACGACGGTGGCCTTGTGCGGGCAAGGCAGGTCCCAGTCAGGTTCGATCAAGTTTCCAGGCTTCCGTACGCATCACCCGCGGTGACGCTCACGACGGGATTCTAGTAATCCGCGTCGGAGAACGTCTTCAGCACCTTGCCGTAGGGCAGTACGGCATTGAAATGCGCGTACTTGAAGGAGATGAGCTTGCGGATGGGCAGCTGCGCGTCCGACGGGGAATCGAACTGCATGTGCCCAGGTCCGCTGTAGACCTCGGCGAGGCCGTCGGAGCCCACCAGAGGCTGGGCGGTGAAGAGCACGCTCACGAGTTGGGCGAGGGCCGGGCGCGCGCCACCCTCGGCGTCGGGCACGATCCTCAGGCAGATCAGCGGCAGCGTGCCCACCGCGCTGGGCGGTTCGTTCTTCTCGGCGCGCATGACGGCGGTGAGGGCGGTCCTGCCCGGCAGCACGTCCATGGTCGCCTCGATCTGCGCGTTGCTGTGCCGACGCACCTCGATGCGGTGCGCCCGCTTCTTGCCGAAACCCCAGACTTCCCTCCCGACGATCTGCGAGTTCTCGCCGGTCACATACACGCCGGGCACGTAGGCGTGGAGCTCGCCCTGCCAGGTGCAGAGGATGCCGTTGTAGACCTCGCTGTAGGGCCCGAGCGTGGTCCAGTGGTTCGTTTCCATCACCATGAACGCGGTCGCCGGTTCGAAAAGCTCGAGGTCGGAGGGCAGAAGGTCCAGGACGGCATCGCGGTCCGTCTCGAACTCGACCAGAACGCACTCCGTATCGCGGTAGTACCACGGGCCGCGTTGGGACAATGGGTTGTGGGCAGGCATGAAGCCGCCCCATTGGGCAGGCGTGAAACGACCTTTGGTCGGCATGTTCGGAGTCCTCGGCAGGATGTGAGTGCGTCCAAACTATAGGCCAAGGAACTAA
>JBIIDW010000190.1:0-5126 GCA_044238215.1 Steroidobacteraceae bacterium | reverse complement strand
ACATCTCGCCGCCGCGGACGTTGCCGTCGTCGAGGTCGACGCGGCCGATGCGCCCGACGAGCTCGACGGCGCCCCATCGCCCCCTGGGCTGCACGCGGCGCGCGTAGCCCGCCTTGCGGTCGTAGGGCCGATGCTCACCCGACAGCACCCAGCCAGCCGTCAGGTAGTAGCCGCTGAAGTCGGGGTCGCCGGCCGCCCGCGAACTGACGCTGGAGGTGACGTACTCGCCGAGCAGCGACCAGCCCTTGTTGGCCCACAGCACCTCGAGCCCGGTGTTCCAGGCGTGATCCCCGGTGAGGTTGCCGGTGTCGACGTAGTTGCTGGAGACGTTGGAGGCCGGCTTGCCCTTGAAGCGCAGCGTGTTGGCGTCGCCCGCGTAGTAGCGCACGCTGGCCGCGACGTGCAGGTACTGGTCGCCCGATTCGGACAGCACCGGCAGCGCAGTCACGCGGGCGGCGACGTCGTTGCCCGAGCCGCTGAAGCTCTCGCCCTTGGTGAGCCAGTCGTTGTACCAGCCGACCGCCCAGGTGGCGCGCTGCCCGAACATGGTGTTCGAGAGCTGCACGCCGGTGTTGCGCGAGATGAAGAACGGGCTCAGCAGCCGCTCGCTGTGTGGCAGGTTGGCGGCGTCGCCCACCATCTCGTAGGCGTAGGGCTCCTTGATCTTGCCGATGCTGAGCCGGCCGATGCCGTCGAACTCGGTCGAAAGGCTGACGTCCGTCGTCGTCCACTTCGCGTCGGAGGTCTTGTCGAAGCCCTTGTACTCGTAGCTCAGCACGTAATTCCACTTGCGGCCCAGCTCGAAGTAGCCGCGCGCCATGAAGCGCAGCGAGCGCACTTCGTACTTGTCGTCCTGCTCGCCCACCTGCGCCACGCTGTCGGCGTCCTGGTCGAAGGTGGTGTAGTCAGCGGGCAGGAACGCGAAGCCGAACTTCACCAGGAAGCGGTCCCTGCTGTCGGCAATGGCGGCTTCGGACAGCAGCTGGTCGCCGAAGTCGGGCATGGCGTAGTCCGCGGTGTCGAGCACCGGGGCCTCGAAGCCTTCCGGCAGGTCGGACTCGACGGACTGGGCGCGCAGCGGCCCCGCGGCCGCCCCGACGACGACGAGGCCGCAGAGCAGCCAGGGCGGAATGCCGGCCTCGCGTCGCGCCAAGCGTGCGCCTCCAGCCGTAAGGGTCGATCGGGCTGCCATTTCGGGGCGGGAGTCTTGTGGATTCACGGTGTGCCGTCCAATGCCGGAAAGTGAGTCTGTCGATGCGTTTCGATGATCGTCGTGCGCCGGCCGTCCGCTCCGGGCCAGCACGCGGTCAGAAGGAATAGCCGAGCGAGGTGACGACGCTCCAGTCGTTCTTCTGCGAGCCGCTCGAGGGTCGGTTGTCGTAGCTGTCGAACAGGGACACGTCGAAGAACAGGTCGTCGACGAGCTCGCGTCGCAGCTTCAGCGATCCCTCGCCGCGCACGCGTCCGCTCTCGCTGAGGCTGGGCAGCAGCGACAGGCTCGCGGTCAGGCTCACCTGCGGCGAGTCGAACTGGAACACGCGCAGCGCCGTACTGAACTGCGCCTCCAGGCTTTCGCGCCGGCGGCCATCCGCGCCCTGCTCGGCGGACGCGGCGAGACCCGCGCCCGCGCGCCACTCGCGGCCCTGCTCCTGCACGAGGTAGCGGCCGAAGCTCAGCGACACGAGGCTGCGCAGGTCGAGCCCCAGCTCCTGGTTGCGCGTGAACTCGATCGCGCCCTCGCGGTAGAAGCGGTCCGGCATGAAGCGCTCGCGTGTGCCGACGAGCGCGGCGCGCTGGCTTGCGCGCCCGCCGTCCTGGCTGGTCAGCTGGGCGTCGAGCGCCACGTTCCAGTATTGCCGGCGATCTCGCGAGCCGACCGCGCCGGCGAAGTTGAAGACCTGGGTGTCGCTGGCCTTCGAGAAGCTGTAGCCGAGGCTGACGCTCGCGTCGAGTCGCTGCGCCCAGTCGCCCGAGCCGATGGTGACGACGCGCACCACCTGCGACATCGGCACCTCGATCGGCACCGTGGCGGCGCCCGCGGGCGCCGCGCCGCGCAGGCTCAGCGCACCTGCGTTGACCGCGGCCTCCGGCGCCTGGCCGAACAGCCGCCGGCCGTCGGCGAGTTCCAGCTGCAGCTGCTGTGTGCTCGTCAGCGAGGCGACCTTGTCCCACTCGATGTACAGCGTGCCCATGTCGTCGGTGCTGAACTTCAGCTGGCCGTAGGCCAGCTCCTTGACCTCGCCCGTGACGCGGTCGCCGTTGCGCAGCACGACCACGTCGGTCTTCGCGGCCCAGGCCGGCGGGAGCCCGAGCGCGAGCAGGCCTGCGATGAACCATCGGGCTGCGCGCAGGTTCATTGCCCGCCGGCACCGGCCTGCAGCGCCTTCAGGCGCTCGGCGAAGCGGCCAAGCTCCGCTGCCGAGCGGACGCCGAGCTTGTCCATGACCTGCGCGCGCTGCAGCTTGACGGTGCGCTCGGCGATGCCGAGGTCGTCGGCGATCTGCTTGTTCAGGCGGCCGTTGGTCACGCGCTCGAACACCTCGCGTTCGCGTGGCGTCAGGCGTCGGTAGCGCGCGAGCAGCTGGTCCGTCTCGAGGCGGGCGGTGCGCCGCTCCGCGTCGATCCCCAGCGCGCGCTCGAGCGCGGCGAGCAGCGTCGCGCGGTCGACCGGCTTGGTCAGGAAGTCCACGGCGCCCGACTTCATCGCCCTGACGCTCGACGGCACGTCGCCGCGCCCCGTCAGGAACACGACGGGCAGGGCGACCCCGCGTCGCGCCAGCTCGTCCTGGAGGTCGAGGCCCGAAGGCCCGGGCATGTTGAGGTCCAGCAGCAGGCAGCCCGGGCGCCCGATATCGGCCTGCAGCAGGAACTCGTCGGCCGACGCATAACCACGCGCCTCGTGTCCGGTCGCCGACAACAGCCGGAGAATCGCCGTGCGCAGCGAGTCGTCGTCGTCGACGACGTGAACCAGCGGTCCTGCGTTCATGCGGCAGCTCCCGTGGCCAGCGGCCACTCGACGTGGAATGCGGCGCCTCCGTGCTCGGCGTTCTCGGCCCAGACGCGCCCGCCCTGCGACTCCACCAGCGAACGCACGATGGCGAGGCCCAGCCCCATGCCGTCGCGCTTGGTGGTGAAGAACGACTCGAACAGCCGCGGCAGGTGCTCGGGAGCGACGCCGGGACCCCGGTCGCGGACGCTGACGCGGACCCGGTCGCGGGCGCGGCCAACCGACGCCGTGACGTGCCGGCGCTCGTCCGGCAGCCCCTCGAGCGCGTCCATCGCGTTCATCAGCAGGTTGATGATCACCTGCTGCATCTGGATGCGATCGCCCACGATCGTCTCGCTCTGCAGCGAGGTCAGCGCCTCCATCACCACGCCGCGGCGCCGCGCCTCGCCGCGCACCGCGGCGACGGCGTCGAGCACGATGCCGTTGGCGTCGACCGGCGCGCGCTCGACGTCGTGGCGCGCGAGCAGGCCGCGCAGCCGGCGGATCACCTCGCTGGCGCGCTGATCGTCACGCCGGATGTCGCCGAGGATGGCGCGCAGTTCGTCCCGGTGATCGGCCCGGTCGGCGAGCAGCACCTCGGCCGCCTCGGCATTGCTGAGGATCGCACCCAGCGGCTGGTTGATCTCGTGGGCGATCGCGGCCGTCAGCTCGCCCGCCACGGCGAGACGGGACGCGTGCGCCAGCGCAAAACGCTGCTGCGCCACCGCCTGCTCGGCGCGCCGGCGCCGCAGGCGTTCCGTCAGCAGCCACAGGATCAGCGCCGCCTGCAGCAGCAAGACGAGCAGGCCCAGCAGCACCTGCGAGCGGTAGGCCTCCCAGAGGCTGGGAGGGCGAAAATGCAGCACGGCGTCCGCCGGCAGCGCGCGCCGGTCGACCGACCAGCGCTGGAGCTGCTGCCAGTCGAGGTGTGCGCGCACCGGCGTGCCCTCGCGCAGCGCGAGTTCACGCGGAGGCGTACCGGCAAGCAGCGCGTTGACGAGCTCGGCCGCCTCGCGCCCGACGTCGCTGAACGGCCGCATCACACCGCCCACGACGCCCTTGCCGATCGAGGTGGAGTAGACGGAATAGACCGGCGCGGAGGCCGCCACGGCGATGTCGCGCAAGGCCTCCGGCGGATTGAACTGGCGATTGGCGCCGTCCGAGAAATAGCCTGGCGAGAACACGATCGCGTCGGGCGGCAGCTTCGCGACGCGGCGGAGCACCTCGGAATGCGCCCGGTCGGTGAGGAACTCGACCTCGACACGGTCACGGAGGCGCGCCGCCTCGAGCATCATCGTGGAGTGCCACTCGCTGTCGGGCCCTGGTGCGGTGCGCGACACGAACACGACACGGCGGGTACGCGGATGCAGCTGCAGCGCGAGGTCGAGGGACTTGCCGAATTCGACGGCGTGCGCCACGCCGACCACGTCGGTCGGCAGCTGCTTCGGCAGCACGTTGGCGCGCACGCCCTCGTGCACCACCGGCACGCCGGGGAACAGACGGTCGCGGTGCCAAAGCAGGAAGCGCAGCACCTCGGGCCCACCAGCGACGACCACGTCGGGCGGGCTGGTGGCGTACTTCTCGCGCAGGAACGCCACCGTCGCCTCGGCGTACTCTTCGAGCGTGAAGCGCGGTGAATCGAGGTACTCGTCGAAGAGCTGCACGCGACCCGTGTCGAGGCCCTCGAGGTTGTCGCGCAAGCCGCGGTCGCCCTCGATGGCCGCGGGCAGCAGGCGGCTGTAGCTGTACAGCACCAGCACCTTCTGCGCGGGTGCCTGCGCCTCGTCGGCGCCGGAGGCGGACGCAGCAGGGCCGGCAGCCGCGAGAACCGGACATGCGCTCACCGCGAGGGAGAACAACAGGCCGCGGAAACATCTGAACGGCAGCATCGGCGGATTATCCCACGCGCATCGAGTGGCGCCGGAAGAACCGGTTGGCGAGGCCGCGCACGATGACGTACGGGAACATCGCGAGCAGCGTGGCCACCAGCAGCACCTCGCCGGGATACACGAAGCGGAACACGAGCCACTGGTAAGCGACATCGAGTGCGGCAGCGACGCAGAACACCTTCCCCGCGCCGCGCCAGGCGTCGAGCAGCAGCGCGGCGCGTGCGCCGCGCGAGGTCGCCAGCGACAGCGCG
>JBIIDW010000189.1:0-5160 GCA_044238215.1 Steroidobacteraceae bacterium | reverse complement strand
CGGCCCGGCGATGCCGGGTTCGCCGCCGCCGTCGCCCGTGCGCTGGCCGGGCTCGAGGGCGCGCTGCCCGAGGGATATCGGGGCGAGGTCCACGTGGAGTTGCCGGGTTGGGTTGCCGCGGTGGCGGAGATGCTGGGTCGCGGCATTGTGATGCTGATCGACTACGGCCTGCCCCGCCGCCATTACTATCACCCACAGCGGACCGACGGCACGCTGCGCTGCCACCATCGGCACCGGGCGCACGGCGATCCGTTCTCGCATCCCGGCCTGACGGATCTCACGGCCTGGGTGGACTTCACCGCCGTGGCGGAGGCCGCCGACGCCGCCGGGTTGCGGGTGGATGCGTTCACCACGCAGGCGGCCTTCCTGCTCGGCAGCGGCGTCGAGGCCTGCTACGCGCAGGCGCTGGCCGACGCGGATTCGGAGGCGGCGCGTGCGCGGTTGGCGCACGGCCTGCGGCAGCTGCTGCTGCCCGGTGAGATGGGCGAGTCGGTCAAGGTGATGGTGCTCTCGCGCGGCTGCGACCTCGAGCCGCCGGGGCTTGCCCTGCAGGACCTGCGCGGGTCGCTGTGAGCGGGCATCTTCTTCGCTACGGGCCCCGCGGGGCAGGGTGCACGACATGACGATGGAGTGGTGGCAGGCGGTCTGGCTCGCGGTGATCCAGGGCCTCACGGAGTTCCTGCCGGTGTCGAGCTCGGGGCACCTGGTACTGGTGCCGCGGCTGTTCGGCTGGGCGGACCAGGGACTCGCCTTCGACGTGGCCGTGCACGTCGGCACGCTGGTGGCCGTGGTGACCTATTTCCGGCGCGACCTGCTGCCGCTCGCGACGGGCCTGGTTGCCTTCCTGCGCGGCGACCGCGCGAACACCTGGGGCCGCCTCGCGTTCAACCTGCTGGTCGGCACCATTCCCGTCGGCGTCGTCGGCCTGCTCGCCAACGATTTCATCGAGGGCACGCTGCGCAGCCCGTTCGTCGTCGCGTTCCAGCTGGCCGTGTTCGGCATCGTGCTCTACCTGGTCGATCGCAACGGGCGGCGCTCCCGCGACGAGACCACGCTCACGCTGGGCCAGGCCTTCCTGATCGGCTGCGCGCAGGCGCTCGCGCTGGTGCCCGGAACCTCGCGCTCCGGCATCACGATGACGGCCGGTCTCGCGCTCGGGCTGACGCGGCAGGCGGCGGCGCGTTTCGCGTTCCTGCTGTCTGTGCCCGGTATCGCGATGGCCGGCGCATATGAGGGCTTCAAGTTCGCCACCGGGGACTCGAGCGCCGGCGTGCCGCTGCGCGAGATGCTGATCGGTTTCGTGGTGTCGGCCGTGGTCGGCTACGCCTGCATCCACTGGTTCCTGCGCTTCATCGCGCGGATCGGCTTCCTGCCGTTCACGGTCTACCGGCTGCTGCTCGCGGCGTTCATCGTGTTCGTCTTCATCTAGGCTCGCGGACCGCAGCGGTGACGGCGGCGAGCCGGCGCTCGCGCAGGCGCTCGCCGACCTGCGGCCCGGCGAGCCCCTTGCGCTCTGCGGCGTCGAGCGCGACCCGCGCCGCGGCCTCCAGCGCCGCCGTCAGCCGCGCACGCTGCGGGTAGGCACGGTCCTCGAGCCCCAGCCGGCCCCGGGCATCGCACTCGCAGGCTTCCAGCAGCTGGCCGAAGCGCTCGGGCCGGCGGAACGCGTCGGCCTGCTCGAGCAGGTCGAGGATCGTGCCGGGCCGGAGTTCGAGCGCGCGGTGCACGGTCGTGTGGAAGCGGGCGCACAGCAGCGCCAGTTCGCGGAAGTCGCCCGGTACGCGCAGCCGCGCGCACAGCGACTCGATCGGCGCGCGGCCCGCGGCCTCGTGGCCGACGTGCGCCGGCAGCCGGTCGACGGGCGTCGCCGCCTTGCCGAAGTCGTGGGCGAGCAGCGCGAAGCGCACCGGCACCGGGGCCTGCCTCGTGGCCGCGACCTGCAGCGCGAGAAGCACGTGCCGCCCCGTGTCGATCTCCGGGTGGAATTCCGCGCGCTGCGGCACACCGAACAGCGCGTCGAGCTCGGGCATCACCACCCGCAACGCGCCGCAGGCCCGAAGCACCTCGATGAATGCCGCCGGGCGCGGTTCGCCGAGCGCGCGCTCGGTCTCCTTCCAGACGCGCTCGGGCACGAGCGCGTCGACCTCGCCCGATTCCACCATCGTGCGCATCAGCTCCAGCGTGGCCGGCGCCACGGTGAAGCCGAGCTCCGCGAAGCGTGCCGCGAAGCGTGCGACGCGCAGGATCCGCACCGGGTCCTCGGCGAAGGCGGGCGACACGTGCCGCAGCAGGCGGGCCTCGAGGTCGACCCGGCCGCCCCAGGGGTCGACCAGCGTGCCGTCCGCGGCGCGCGCCATCGCGTTGATCGTCAGGTCGCGGCGCGCGAGGTCCTGCTCCAGCGTGACGTGGGGCGCGAACTCGGTGACGAAGCCGCGGTAGCCGGGCGCCACCTTGCGTTCCAGGCGCGCGAGGGCGTACTCCTCGCGCGTCTGCGGATGCAGGTACACCGGGAAATCGCGCCCGACGGGCAGGAATCCCTGCGCTTCGAGCTCGGCGGGCGTCGACCCGACGACGACCCAGTCGCGCTCCGCCACGGGTCGACCCAGCAGTTCGTCCCGTACCGCTCCGCCTACGAGGTAGGCCCGCACGCGGGCCTCAGGACCCGCCGCCCGCCGCGGCGCGATGGCGGTCGAGGCGCGCCTGCCCGGAGCCCGGACCGAGGTAGCCCGGCACGACCGCCCGCATCGGCGTCGGGCGGATGCCGAGCCGCGCGAATCCATTGTCGCGGCAGACGTTGTCGACCGACAGCGAACGGTAGTTGTCGGTGGAGAACGGGCGCCCCGGCACGAAGTCCATGACGAAGGCCTGCACCCGCGCCACGGCGTCGGGCAGCGGCAGGATGCGGGCGGGGACACCGCTGGCCTCGCCGGCGAAGCGCACGAGTTCGGCGAGCGTGACCACCTCCGGGCCGCAGAGGTCGTAGGACTGCCTGCTGGTCGGGCCGCCGTCGAGCGCGACCTCGAAGGCCCGTGCCACGTCGCCAACCCACACCGGACCGAAACGCGCCGCCGGCCGCGCCAGCGGAATCAGCCCGCCCGACAGCCGCAGCAGCGCGGCGAACCGGTTCATCAGCGAGTCGCGCGGCCCGAAGATCACGGAGGGCCGGAAGATCGTCCAGTCCAGCGACGGCGGCGCGGCGCGCACGAAGCGCTCGGCAGCGCCCTTCGAGCGCAGGTAGTGGCTGGGCCCGGCCTCGTCGGCGCCGAGCGCGCTCATCTGCAGCAGCCGCCGGACGCCCTGCGTGGCCGCGGCCTCCACCATTCGGCGCGTCAGTTCCGCGTGGGCGGCCTGGAACCCGCGCCCGGAGAACCCGGTCTCGTTGAGTATGCCGACGAGGTTGATCACGACGTCGACGCCGGCGAGCGCACGACCGAGCACCGACGCGTCGTGGACGTTCGCGCGACGCAGCTCGACGCCGGGCAGCACCTGCAGGTGGCGCGCGCGCGCCGGGTCGCGCGTCAGCACGCGCAGGGCGTGACCGCCCCGCGCGAGGCGGCTGCACAACTCCGTGCCGACGAAACCCGTGCCGCCGAGCAGCGCGATGGTGCGCGGCGCGGCCGCGCTCGCCATCGTGCCCATCAGCGCAGCGGCACGATGATCACGGCGCCGCCGCGGCTGACCTGCAGCACCAGCGGGCCGCCGCCGCGCGCCAGCGCGCGCAGCTGCGCCACGTTGGCGATGCGGCTGCGGTTCGCGCCGACGATGACGTCGCCGGCGCGCAGGCCTGCGGCTGCCGCGCGGCTGCCGGCTTCCACTGCGCGCAGCAGCACGCCGCCCTGCGGTGCGTCGGCGAGCGCCGCGCCCTCGAGGGCGGGGTGCGGCGCGCCGTCGTTCGCCCCGCCGGGGGCAGCGGCGCCGGCGGTCGCCGGCGCGGACTCCGCGTCGGCGACGATCGCAGTGACCTTGCGCGCCGCGCCGTCGCGCAGCAGCCCGATGTCGACCTTGTCGCCGACGCGCAGCAGCCCGATGGCGTTGCGCAGCTCGGTATGCGACTTGACGGCCTGGCCGTTCACCGAGGTCACCACGTCACCGGCGCGCAGACCGGCTTTTTCGGCTGCCGAACCGGCGACCACCTGCGTGACCAGTGCACCACCGGAGCCGGGGAGGCCCAGGGCCTGCGCGATGTCCGGCGTGACCGGTGCGATGTTCACGCCAAGCAGGCCGCGCTTGACCGAGCCGAACCGGATGAGCTGGTCCATGATGCTGCGCGCCATGTTCACCGGGATCGCGAAGCCGATGCCGATGTTGCCGCCGCTGCGCGACAGGATTGCGCTGTTGATGCCGACCAGCTCGCCGCGCAGGTTGACCAGCGCGCCGCCGGAGTTGCCCGGGTTGATCGACGCGTCGGTCTGGATGAAGTTCTCGTAGCCGTCAGGGTTGATCCCCGAGCGCCCGAGCCCGCTGACGATGCCGGAGGTCACGGTGTGCTGCAGCCCGAACGGATTGCCGATCGCGACCACGTAGTCACCGACCTCGACGCGCGCGGAGTCGCCGAGTTCCACCTGGGTGAGGCCGTCGGGCTTGACCTTCAGCACCGCGACGTCGGTGCGTTCATCGCTGCCGACGACCTCGGCCTTGAGGTCGCGCCCATCCATCAATGTGATCGTGATCTCGCTGGCGTTCTCGACGACGTGCGCGTTGGTCACGATGTAGCCGAGCCTGGCGTCGACGATCACGCCCGAGCCGGCGCTCTGGAACGGTCGTTCGCGTGTGCCGTCCTGCTCCGGCGGGACGTCGAAGAAGCGGCGGAAGAACGGATCGTCGAGCAGCGGATTGCGCGGCCCGCGCTCGCGGACCGTACCGCGGGTGGCGATGTTGACCACCGTGGGCGACACGCGCCGGATCATCGGCGCCAGAGTCGGCATGGCCGCTGGCGCGCCGGCGGGGGGTGCGGCAGCGGGCGGCGGGTTGGCGACGGACTGCCCGGACGCCGGCAGCGCGGCGAGCAGCAGCACGGCGCTGGTGGCGACGAGGGTCGCGGGTCGGAGGCGGCGACGGAGCGGGGTGGGGCTCATGGATGGCGTCCTGACACGAATGGCAGGTGCGATTGTAGGTCGGCCCGGGCCGCGCCACAGGGGGGATGGCGCGACCCGGGCCAGG